>NZ_JBZQJF010000215.1:0-9449 GCF_059905295.1 Mangrovibacterium sp. | reverse complement strand
GGAAACTGATTATTAAAAAGATGCAATAAAAGCCAGGAACGTGAATACAACAGAACACATACGACTTCAGGATACTTCGAAAGGCCGCCAATTAAAAGATAAGCTGGTTCTTGGAATGGTCATTTTACTTTCCATCATCACCATTTCACCAATCGTACTGATTATTGGGAAATTGGTCATGAAAGGATACCGGCAAATCAGCCTTGATTTCCTGATTCAAAATACACCCGACACCTATTCAGCTATGACAGCGATTGCCAACGGAGAACGTATTCCGGGAGGTATTGCCAACGGTATTGTTGGTACTCTGGTTATGGTGACACTGGCATCTATCATCGCCATTCCTGTCGGGATTATCATTGGTATTTTCTTATACGAAAACCCGGGCAAGCGCCTGGCAAACTTTACCCGTAGTTTATCCGATGTTTTGCAGGGAGTACCCTCCATCGTTTTGGGTTTGATCAGTTACCTTTGGGTGGTGAAGCACGTAACCAATGGTTATTCAGCTCTGGCAGGTAGTGTTTCGCTGTCCATTATGATGCTGCCTATGATTGTTCGCTCAACCGAGGAAACCCTGAAGATGATTCCAACATCGCTGAAAGAAGCAGCCCTGGCACTTGGAACGCCTTACCATAAAGTCATTCTTCGGGTTTTGATACCAACCGGGTTCAGTGGGTTATTCACAGGTATCTTACTCGGTATATCAAGGGTTTTAGGTGAAACCGCCCCGCTGATGTTAACAGCCCTTGGCTCATCCATGATCAACCTCGACATTACCAAGCCAACCAGTGCAGTACCACTGTTGATTTGGGAATTCTATAACGACCCCAACATGATTGACCTCATTTGGAGCTCGTCGTTGATGTTGATGGCCATCGTATTAATCCTGAATATGATTTCGAAACAAATTGCGAAGAAGACAAAATAAACAGAACTTTAGAAGATGATACAAGATACAATAGCAGAAATAAAGAATCCGGCACTAAGCATTCAGGACCTGTGCGTTTATTACGACCAAAACAAAGCCGTAAAAAATGTATCAGTCGATATTAAGAAGAATACAGTAACTGCCATCATGGGGCCATCGGGATGTGGTAAAAGTACGTTATTGCGTGCCCTCAACCGCATGCACGAACTGTACGACAACATTCGCACCGAAGGCAAAGTGCTGATTCAGGATGAAAATATTTATGACGTGCCGGCGATTAAGCTGCGCCGCCAAATGGGAATGGTATTCCAACGTCCCAACCCTTTCCCCACGATGAGCATTTACGAAAACGTAATTGCCGGCTACAAACTGAATGGGATCCGCCTGAAAAAATCGGAGAAGGATGAGGTTGTAGAACGCTCCCTTCGGGATGTGGCACTTTGGGATGAAGTAAAAGATACCCTGCATAAAAAAGGTACTTTCCTTTCGGGTGGACAGCAACAACGCTTGTGCATTGCCCGAGCCCTGGCTTTCGGACCGGAGATCATTCTGATGGACGAACCAACCTCGGCACTCGATCCAATCGCAACGTCCAAAGTTGAAGACCTGCTGGTTAAGCTGAAGGAGAATTACACCATCATTCTGGTTACCCACAACATGACCCAGGCAGCCCGTATTTCCGATTATTCTTTATTTATGTACCTTGGAGAATTAGTGGAATACGGCAAGACTAAAAATATGTTCACCAACCCTAAAGATCCGAGAACTGAACAATACCTGACCGGTAAATTCGGTTAATCGATCGATACACTTAATATTAAAACTAGAGATTATGACCATCAAGAAAGATGAGGCTATCCAAAGCATATTAGACGATTTTGAAAAATTAGCCAATACAGTTTTAGAGCAACTGGACTATATGGAAGTGATTATTACTTCCGGAGAATTGAGTGTTTCTGATGAAATCATGGAATTCATTGCCAAAAACGAAGAGGCGATTAACAAAGGAGAAGTCAAGCTAAGCGACAAGATTGTTAATACGATCGTTCTTCAAAGTCCAATGGCATCGGAACTACGTAAGCTGATGTCCTGCTACCGGATCCTGATTAACCTGGAACGCATTGGCGACCGCGTGATCAATGTGGCCAATTTCATGTCAAAAGTTAAGGATAAGGACCTGTACAAAACATTGCACGAAGTTTTCTCCAATACCTCCATATTGAGCGTAAAGATGGTTCGCAAAGCCTTGCTATCCTTCTCCAATGACGACATTGACCTCGCTATCTGGACCATCAAGAATGATGATATTATGGATGAAATAAATTCCAAAATATTAAAGAAATTAGTCAAGAATATTGACCTTAATGCAACCAGCAAAAGCGTGCTTACCAGTGCAATCACATTGAAAGAAATGATGAGCAACATGGAGCGTATTGGCGACTATGCAACCAATATTGCCGAAGCATCTATTTACGCCATCGAAGGAAAAGATCTAAGACACCACAAAATAGACTAGTATCATGGATTTTGTACCTAAAATATTAATCGTTGATGATGAACAGGATTTAAGAGAAATCCTCCAGTTCAACTTATCAAGCGAAGGTTTCCAGATCGATGTTGCAGCCTCTGCTGAAGAAGCCTTAACCAAACCCCTGGAAACTTACCACCTCATCCTCCTCGATGTGATGATGGGTGGCATGTCGGGCTACAAAATGGCCGACGTAGTTCGAAAAGAACATCATTTGGATGTTCCTATTATCTTCCTGACCGCCAAAACATCGGAGAACGATTTATTAACCGGCTTTAATGTTGGTGGCGACGACTACATCGTGAAACCATTCTCCATCAAAGAGGTGATTGTTCGCATCCGCGCGATCCTGAAAAGGGGACGTGCTACCGAACAACCAACAACAACCCTGGAGCACGACGACATGGTTGTTGATATTGACCGGAAGACTGTTAACATCAAGGAAGAAGATATCAGCCTAACTCGTAAGGAATTTGAAATTCTGGCACTATTGCTTCGTAACAAAGGTAAATTCATCAGCCGCCAGGATATTCTGGATCGGATTTGGAGTAATGATGTTATTGTTACCGAAAGAAACGTAGATGTCAATATAGCCCGTTTAAGAAAAAAAATCGGCGACTACGGAAGCCTGATTATCGGACGTTCCGGCTATGGATATTGCTTTGAGAAGTAATTCGTAATTACAACCCTTTTAAAGTTAACAACGTGCTAAAACAACGAACATACCAACAGCGAATTTTCATCTACTTTTTCACTGCATTTACAGTGTTCACGCTGGCAATTCTCACATTCCAGTACAGCAGAGAAAAAGAATACCGAACAAGCCAGCTTGAGACGACTCTCGACAATGTGGCGCAAATGACCAACTTGTTCATTCAGCACAACAAGATTGACAAAAACAACAAATACGAAGAGCTGGATTCCATCGTTTATATGATTCCTGATCCGGATATCAGGGTCACTGTAATCGATCCGAAAGGGGTTGTACTTTTCGATAGCTTTGTGGAAGATTATGCCGAAATGGAAAACCACCTCCACCGCCCCGAGGTACAAAAAGCTTTGTACAACGAACGAGGGGGAAACATTCGCCATTCAGCAACAACTGGCCTTAACTTCTACTATTACGCACGTAATTACGACGAATATTTTATCCGGTGTGCTGCAGTTTATAATATCAAGATCCAGAATTTCCTGAAAGCATCACGGGTATTCATCTTCTTTATGCTGGCCCTGTTTGTCTTGATGTGGGTCCTGCTTTACCTGGTTACAAAGCGCCTGGGTGAATTTATTACCAAGCTGCGCGACTTTGCTGTACGCGCCGGAAAAGAAGAAGATATCGACCCGAATTATAAGTTCCCCGATTCCGAATTCGGCGACATCCAGTTACAGATTGTTCGCATTTACAACAGGTTGAAACGTGCCAAGGACGATCTGAGTGCCGAAAAAGAACGTTTGTTCAACCACCTCTATGCGCTGAACGAAGGGATTGCGTTCTTCACGACCGATAAAGAAAAGATCCTGGCAAACAGCCACTTTATTCAGTACGTCAACCTCATCTCGGAACATTCAACAATTTCGGCGGAATCGCTGTTTGACATCCCCGAGCTGAAGTCACTGATAGAGAAAATTGACGAACAGCTGAAGGCCAATAATATTATCAATCCAAAGAATCCGCCGCATGTTCAACTCACGATTTCGAAGAATGAGATGTATTTCCGCGTACAGGGAATCGTTTTTGCCGACCATAGCTTCGAAATTCTAATTGAAGACATAACCCGTCCCGAGAAACGACGCTTATTAAAGCAACAGCTTACCTCGAACATTGCGCATGAGCTAAAAACGCCATTAGCATCAATAAAAGGCTACCTGGAAACTTTGCTTTCAAACAAAAACGTTCCCCAGGAAAAGATGCACTATTTCATTGAACGGGCATTCATGCAAAGCGAAAGACTGAATGAGCTGCTTAATGACATCTCATTACTCAACAATATTGAAGATGCCGGCGATCTTTTCGAGTTTAAACAAGTGAAACTTCGCCCGCTAATTAATGACGTTGTGGAGAATCTGGAATCGCGGATTAAACTGCATGGGATCAATTTGGAAATCGAAATTGCCGATAAGGTTTCTGTATATGGAAACGACAGCTTGTTAGCATCGGTTTTCCAAAACTTCATCGAAAACAGTATTAACTACGCCGGCCCCAATGTCACCCTTAAAATCAGACAGTATCTGGAAGATGAGAAATACTATTACTTCAGTTACTCTGATACCGGGAAAGGCGTTCCGGAAGAACATCTAAGCCGCATCTTCGAACGCTTCTACCGTGTTGACGAAGGCCGAACCCGCGAAACCGGCGGAACCGGTCTGGGATTGGCCATTGTTAAAAACGCAATAGCTCTGCATAAAGGCGAAATTTCGGTTCGCAATCGTCCTGAAGGTGGACTGGAATTCCTCTTCTCTATAGCGAAGAAATAGTTCAAGTAACAAGATACACGACTGAAGCCCGGTGAATTAATTCACCGGGCTTTTTCTTTTTAACAAAACTGCAATGCTTTATTAATCTTTTTGACTGTCAACGACTTACCAATCCCAATGTAATTCAAGAGTAAATAATTTGTAATCACCCTGCAACATAAAGGCTCGTATTTAGCAGCGGAAAAAAGGAGAGAAGTTCTTTATCATTTGACAACACTAAGACCATTTAAACCGGATTTCGCCAAACCAATAAACGCAAACTATTGATCAGCCTGAAAATGGCTTAAGAGCTTAGGATATTAAACTCAACGCTAAGTTGATTTTAGATATGTACAAATTATTTACAAATTTTATGGGAATTAAGAGATTAGCACTGCTATGTCTTTTTGGGAGTTTTTCAGTTTTTTCATTCGCACAAAAAGGCACACTAAAAGGTTTGGTGACAGACCAGAAAACCAAAGAACCTTTGGTCGGAGCAACAATCATGTTGGAAGGAACAACCAAAGGAATTACGACAGATTTTGACGGTAATTACGAATTGACCGCCATTGAGCCCGGAACGTACACCGTTCGCTGTTCATTCATTTCTTACGAAACGCAAAATTTTCCGAACATCACCATTGAAGCCGGAAAAACGGTAACCCTCAATGTTGATTTAGGGGAATCGACAGTAGAGATTGGTGGCGTACAGGTTGTAGCTAAAGCCAACCGGGAATCGGAAAGTATGCTTCTGGTAGAACAAAAGAAATCAGTTATGGCCGTACAGTCAATCGGTGCCGAAGAGTTATCCCGTAAGGGAGTAGGCGATGCTGAAGAGGCCTTAACCAAAGTATCCGGAATCTCTAAACAAGATGGTGTAAAGAACGTATTTGTTCGGGGACTTGGCGACCGGTATAATTTCACCACGCTGAACGGGTTTCCGATTCCATCTGAAGACCCGGAATATAAAAACATTTCGCTCGATTTCTTTGGAACCGACATCATCAAAAACATCAATGTCAATAAAGTATTTTCATCCGATAACAATGGTGATGTAGGTGGAGCAGTTATCAACATTTCGTCCAAAGAACTTACAGGCGAAGAGGAATTGAAAGTTGATTTATCCAGTGGTATCAATACCCGCACAGTAGGATCTGACTTTCTTCAGATGGACGGTGTAGATTATTTGGGAGTATCCAGAAATGTACAACCGAACAACAACTATAAAACAGACTACAACTTTGGAAACAGTCTCGACCCGAAAAGCCTAAGCACTCCGGTAAACTACGGTTATGGTTTTTCTGCAGGTAAGCGGTATACTGTTGGACAAAATGCCAACCCACTCTCTTTTTATGTGGTAGGCTCTTATTCTACGAGTTATTCTTTTACCTACGAAAAACTCTACGATACAACCAATGACGGAACGCTGATCCAGGATTTGACGGGTAACAAATCTTCGCAAAATATCAATCAACTGGCTTTGGGTAATGTAAATTACCACCTGAATAAAAAGCATGAAATCAATTACAACTTTGTTTTCATTCACGATAACAGCCAATCGGTAGGTACCTATAGCGGAAAGAATCCGGACTTCGTGTCCAGCCTTCAGCCTGATGCCTATGAGTACCAAGGCTATATGTCGAGAGAGCAAAGTAATGAAAACCTGTTGATCACAAACCAGGTACTGGGCAACTTTAAGTTATCCGACAGAGCAACACTCGACGCAGGGGTAGCATACAACCTCGTAAATGGTATTGAGCCAGACAGACGTGTAACCGAGCTATACCGGAGAAGCGAAACAGAATATCAATTCAGAGCGGGTGACGGTGCCCACGTTCGGAATTATTCGAAACTGACAGAAAATGATCTGAACTGGAAGTTAGAATTAAATTACGCGCTGAAAAAGAAATTTGAGGGAGATATCTCTACCCTTCACCTGGGATACAACGGCCGTAACGTCAGCGATAATTTCAATGCAACTGAATACAGTTACAATCCATTATTACTTACCGGCGTACAAACATTAGACAATTTGTCTCTTGACACTTGGTACAACCAGGCCAATTATACTTCCGGTAAATTTGTTGGTGCTGCCCGGATCAGTGAATATTCGGTAACCAAGTTGATTAACTCCGGCTATGCAAGTGTCGATTATCAGTTTAATCCGAAGTTCACAGCAAATGCAGGTGTCCGGTTGGATGTGATCGACATTAAGGTTAATTACAATGTTCAGGGAGGTTATAATGGCGATGGAACCGCAGTTCTAAACCCGACCTATGTCCTGCCTAATATCAACTTAAAATACGCCTTTTCGGACAAACAGATTCTTCGACTTGGCTTGAGTAAAACATATACCCTACCACAATCCAAAGAAATTTCGCCTTACCAGTATTTAGGCTTGAGTTTCAACAGCCAGGGTAACGAAAACCTGAAACCTTCAGACAACTACAATGCAGATTTAAAATGGGATTACTACATCAGCCCATCAGAACTTTTATCGGTAACTGCATTCTACAAATACATCAAAAACCCGATTGCACGTGCTTACGAGGCAAGTGCTGGAAGCTATTTTACTTACGACAACGTAAGTGATCATGCCACTGCGTCAGGTGTTGAACTGGAGCTTCGGAAGAATATCATTAATAATACATCCGGTGGGAAGAATAAACTAAGTGCTGGTTTAAATGCCTCGTACATTTATTCGAATATGCTCGTTGATGTTATGGGAAGCGCGCAAAAAGAGTCTGAGCTTGAAGGTGCTGCTCCATTCATCCTCAATGTTGACTTAACGCATAAATATACCAACAACGATTTCTCAATGACCAACTCGTTGGTATTAAACTACAACAGCGACCGGATTTATACCATTGGCTTAGCCGGATTTGAAGATGTCATGGAGAAAGGAATTCCAACGCTAAACTTCGTGTCTAATACGAATCTGAACAGCCATTTCAGCCTGAAATTAAAAGCAAAAAACATCTTAGACCCCGAGTATAGATTAACTCGTAAATCGACTGTCGGAAGCCAAAACAGCATTCTTGACAGCTATCGCAAAGGCTTAGATCTAAGCCTGGGACTATCTTATAAATTTTAAATACTTCAATAGAAAAACAATTTCAAACTATTTTAATCTTATAAAAAATGAAAAAGTATTCAATTTTCTTCGTTGCATTATTTGCAATCGCTTTTGGAGCAACATTCACTTCATGTAGTAGTAATAATGATCCGGCAACAACAACAACTGGTATCGATGCACTGATCCAAGAAGGCGTTCTTTACGGAAATCTTGATCACGACGTTACTTTGGACGCTTCTGTGACTTACACTTTAACAGGAACTTTTGCCGTTTTGGACGGAGCATCATTGACTGTACCTGCAGGTACAAGAATTGAAGCAACTGAAGGTTTCGGTAGCTACATCGTAGTTCTTCAAGGTGGTAAAATCTTCATCAACGGTACAGCTGCTAATCCGGTAGTTATGACTGCTGATGATGAAACAAGCGCTAACTCAGGTTACTGGGGTGGTTTGATTCTGAACGGTAAAGCAAGAATTTCAGGTGCAAGCGATGTTGCAGTACCAACTGCAACTTGTGAAATGAACACCAACTATATCTATGGTGGTAACGACGATACTGATAGCTCAGGTTCGATCACTTACTTAATTCAAAAATATGCCGGTGCACGTTCAAGTGCTGATGTTGAGCATAACGGTTTGACTCTTGACGCTGTTGGTAGCGGTACTACAATTGAAAACGTATTTATCTACGAAAATGCTGATGATGGTATCGAATGTTTCGGTGGTACTGTAAACCTGAAAAACTGCCTGGTTGTAAACGAGGATGATGACTGTTTCGACAACACACAAGGTTACCGTGGAACATGGACTAACATGTATGGTATCTGGGAAAAAGGTTATACAAGTACAGAATCTGATCCTCGCGGTATCGAATCTGACGGTAACTTCGACGGTAAAACTCCTGCTGACATCAACCAAACTGACTTCACAGTTACCAACATCACAATCGATCTTCGTTTGGATTACAATGCTGAAACTCAGGCAACATATATGCAAGATGTTTTCAAAATCCGTCGTGGTGCTGCAGCTACAATCACAAACGCTCTTGTAAAAGGTTCAGGTGCTGTTCAAGACTTAATTGACTGTACTGATAGTAAAGGTGACGCTGCTGCCGGAACTTCTATCAACATTACCAATTCATTGGATAATGCAATTACTGGTTCAGAAGCAAAACCAGGTGAAAACAACGCTTCAATTACAGTAGCTGCTGGTAACACTGGTTGTGATGCTTCAGTGTTCGACTGGACTGGTTATAGCTTCTAATCTTCATGATTTGTAACAATAATTGAAGTGTTGACTTCAATTCCCGTAAATTTGTGAGAGGCTGCCCTTCGGGGTGGCCTTTCTTTTTTTGGTGAAAGTCTCTTCCAAGTTGCAAGTTTCAAGTTGCGGCTATAGGTACCCTTGTGGAGGTCTGGGGCTACTGCTTGTTGCTGGTTGCTCTTCTCTCAATCGCTAATCGGC
>NZ_JBZQJF010000214.1:0-12367 GCF_059905295.1 Mangrovibacterium sp. | reverse complement strand
TGAAAGCTAAGTTCAGCCGGGTGATCTCCTTCTGTCGTCGGAGCTTCCCGGCTTCACTAAGCTTCCGGTTCGCTTCCTACCCTCGATAAAAAGTAGGCCAAAAGCGCTTCGAGCAGCTTCCCTCTCCATTCGATTGTCTTCAATTGTTTTCAACTGCTTTCTCTTGTTTTCCTTTACTTTCATTTCCGTTGGTGATTCCCCGGAATCATGTTTGTTTTTTGTGGACATGCAGTACCTTTACTAAAAAAATATGCATTCCATCATCACCACAGTCCGGCAGGAACTGCAACAACTTGCCGACCCGCAAATAGCTATCAGCAATCAACGTTTTTCCAAAGAGCCACTCAAACTTTATGGAATCAAAGCTCCCGCAATCCACCAGCTGAGCAAAACAAGCTTCAAGCAAATTGCAAGTCTTCCCAAAACAGACCTATTTAACTTGTGCAACGAGCTGTGGCAGTCGGGCTGGCACGAGGAAGCTATCATTGCCTGCAACTGGGCTTACAGAATGCGCAAAAGCTACACCATCGATGATTTTGTGGTATTCGAAAGATGGATTAAGGAATACGTCAGCAACTGGGCACAATGTGATGCGCTGTGCAATCACCCGGTTGGCGAGCTGGTGATGCTCTACCCCGACCTAATTTCAAGACTGAAGGATTTCACCCAATCCGACAATCGCTGGGTACGGCGAGCTGCTGCGGTCAGTTTTATTATTCCTGCCCGTCGTGGCCTGTTTCTTACCGACATTTTCGAGATTGCCGATGCCTTACTTACCGACACCGACGACCTGGTGCAAAAAGGCTACGGCTGGATGCTAAAAGTAGCCAGCCAAACCCATCAACAGGAAGTGTTCGACTATGTGATGAGTAAGAAAGCAGTCATGCCAAGAACTGCGCTGCGCTATGCCATTGAAAAAATGCCCCAAGAGCTGCGAACTGAAGCCATGCGCCATGATTAAAGATGCTCTATGAACTAATGAAAGAATAACTATCCGATCCGATATAATCCAACCAGATCGGATCGTTTTAGTTGGCACCAACCGAAAAGGACTGCCCCCTTTGTAGCCTATTTTAGACTTGCAACGTATAATGATCCGACCAATTAGTTCGCCCATTCAAAATAGAAGAGCTAATGAAATATCTGCTCACCTTGTTGCTTGCACTGCTTTTCGGGATGTATACAGCATGGGCGCAAGACCCCGCAACAGAAGAAATATCACGCCAGCGCTATGGAGTTGATTGCACGATATGCCTGGTGTCTGCTTTTCCTCAAAATGAATTCGACACTAACTTTGGGCAAAGCGTCCTGCCCGGTTTCAATTTCGACGTCAGTTTTACACCAGCCCGAACGCTTCCCTTCTGGAAGATGGGCTTCCAACTGGAAATGCTTTTAAGCAATTCTCAAAAAGATGATTGGGACGGCAAGAAACTGACATCAAGTACTGATTTCATCAGCTTTAACCTGATCCACCGTCTAATGCCGGCCAGGCCAATGCCGGTGAAACCCTTTTTCGAATTTGCCTTCGGAATAAATCTGAGCTACACCTCGTCGACCTATCGCAGAGACGCCTCATTCATCGACTGGATCGACGTGATCTTTTTGAATGGTTCCGGTGACACTAGTGCTACCGTCAAAGATCACGACGATATCAGCAAAAACATCAGTGTTGGCGCGGGGCTAATCATCCGTAAAAACTGGATGGTTTCGCTGAAATACAATTACGCATCGGACATGAAGTACGTGCCTCCGCACAGCATCACGGTTCTGGACAACGATGTGAGGTATGATTATTCCCAATCGTCCGTAAAACTGCTTACGCTGTCCATTGGCGTTACCCTGAACACCAGCCGTGCAAAGAATCGATAAAACACAAAAACTCCGATTCCACCAGGAACCGGAGCCTCTTTATTCATATTCATATCAGGATCATGAGGAATCCAAACTAATTCAGGCTTTGTGAATCTTCCGTTTCACCTTTCTTCGGTTTACTTTCGCGGATTTTAACGCCCGTTTTCGTAATACTGAATTTTTTGGTTTAGCTCTTTAACAAATGGCTCCACTTGTTCGGATGCCATATCGAGCAGAATCATGGCATTAATCCGATCGACCAGATCAACATACGCCTGGTCAATCAGCAACCGAGCCCCGCGAACATCACCCGTTTCACGACCAGCGTACTCTTTATTACGCGCATCCATAAGGGCAATAAAACTGTTATTTTGCGTTTCCAGCTCATCGACCCACGGGCCAATACCAACCGACAGCAGATAGCCGGCATTCTGTTCCGACTTCAGGTCGTTCACTAAATTCGTCAAGGCTGCACTTTCGGCATTATACGACATTTGCCGGATACTTCCGTAAAGATCGAAACAGCGCATTAAAGCGCGGGCACTTTCCCGTTCCGTTTCAAACGGGCTCAACAAGGTAGCCGCTGTCCGGCCCCGGGCTGCCGAATAAGTCGCATCCCTCACCTGATCTTCATCTTTTAATGTTAAAGTCTTTAAGCTCCCGTTTTCAATCCGCATATGCAAATCCTCATTCTCAAGAGTCTGTTGAAACTTCGGATAGACAGCTTGAATACCAAGTAACTCGGCATTATGTGTAATAATCAGAGTATTCACATCGGTCATAAACTGAAAATGCTCATTATTCTGCAGGCGTTGCAGATAAATTGAATTGATTTCTACCATGGCTTTTTTATTAGGGTTAATAAACTATCATGCAAGTTACGGCAACCGAAAGCTAAAAGTCAATCTTCAGTTATATGTTTATAATCATTGGCAAATATTATCTTTTGTCCATGATTTTTAATATTTTATATAATCAACACCTGCACACGAACTTCGATCCAGCCATGGGATCAATTAATCACCCTCAACCATCGATCAAGCAAAAGCCGTCTAAACCCATAAGCGGGAAGCAATAAAGATGAGGATTCTGAAAGAACACTCATAATTCTAAGGGAATCACCAACAGGAATGAAAGTGGAAAGCTTTTCGGACATCAGGTTGTCATTGTTTTCTGAAGTTGTCGGCTTGTCTTGGAATTTGGAACTTGAAACATGGAACTCCGAAGGGACTGCAATGCCATGCTCACTGCATGAGCATGGCGTTGTTGTTCAACACTTTCAGGCTCACAACATGAGGAGCCAATTATCAGGCAACATTTTCGCCCCCATAGCATGGGCAAGCAATTGTTGCACAACACGGGCGTGCCCATAGCATGAGCAGACCATTGTTGCCCAACATTGGAGTGCCCCTCGTGTGGGCAGACAATCGCTACAGACCAAGGATTTGCACCTTAAATGGACAGACCATCGGGGCTCAAATTATTAGCCAACTACATTGTAGCTTTTCGATTCACCTCTGCCTAATCGTCCCTCGCCAATCGACAAAAAATCGTTCTAAAATTTTCAACTTACATGATTATACATTCTGATAAGTTTCGTAAATTGTATGACAAGAAAATTGAAACCTGAAAATTCACCAAGCTTTCACTTATGATTCATTTGAAAATCGGACAACTGAACCTATCCGCCCAAGCCTTGAAATTTATTGGGATCGGATGCTTTATTAATGGAATCGAATTAGGACTGATTAGCTCAACCGCCATACTGGAGAATAGCCGATGGGCCATTTATGTCATTCTGGTTCTATTGTATCTGCCCTGGATTTACCTGGGCCCTAAATTATGGCGCGAAATGGAATCGCAAGAAAAAGGCTAATCGATTTTAATAAGCAAATACACGAACGAATAAGCTCATTCATCCAAAATCAGAATCACGCAATCCCCTTTAAATCGGAATTTACGAATTATGAAATCCTACAAACTTCTTCCGCTTCTTTTATTGTTATCCATCATCTCTGCATGCAAAAAACACGACATTATTGCATTCGGAGTATTTCAACCGGATGCTCAGCACGGAAAGGATGCTCAGCTATTCAGCATCTATCCCGACAATAATTCCGGCGATGTGGCCAGCTTCAACGTTTTTACCTGGACTTACAACGGCCAACTAGCCCTGAAAAGAGAGTTAATACGCTTTGACCTGAGCCTTATTCCTTCTGAAGCGATCGTTGACAGTGCCTATTTGACCATCTTTTACGACCCGGATAATGCCTCTGAAAGCTTCGATTACCAAAGCGGAGACAATGCTTTCTACATTGAGCAGGTTACCGAAAACTGGGATGAACACACGGTTACATGGAATAACCAACCGGCGACAACTACTGTCGGACAAATAAGCGTTCCGGCAAGTGACACCCCCACCCAGGACTATTTCATCAACCTGACTGCTTTAGTACAGAAAATGGTTGACAGCCCCAAAACGAATTACGGGCTCATGTTAAAAATGCAAAATGAAACGAATTATTACAGGGGGTTGATTTTTGCATCAAGCGATAACCTCAATCCGCTGTTATGGCCCAAACTGGAAGTGTTATATCATTATCAAGACTAGCCAAAAGCAAGAAATAAACTAACCGAACGAAATATGGAAAAGACAACTACTAAAAAAGGGACTAGAATTAGTCAGATTGTTGGTGCTATTGTTGGCGTTATTGTAATGGTGCTTGTACAGCAACTATTTTTTAAAACGCCCGGTTTCGACGAAAAGCTTATGCAAACAGCTTCGGAGATCAACAAAAACTGTCCGTTTATGGTTGACAGCGAAACCAGGCTGGATAATGCCATTGCCATGCCCGACAACTGCTTCGAATACAACTACACGCTGGTCAACCTCGATCGCGATTCGATCGATGCCAAAGCTTTTGCGCGCTACATGACCCCGGTTTTAGCTAACCACATAAAAACGAATCCCGACATGAAAGCTTTTCGCGATCATCAGCTTACACTCAATTATACCTATAAGGATAAGAATGGTGTGTTCATCACGAAAATTACGATTACCCCTGAAATGTACACCTGACACCTCAACACTTCAACCATGAAGAGCATTTATTTCGATATCGCCCTTTTGATTGATCTTGTTCAGCAACAAGCTCCTGAATATTCGGGTGTCGTTGATCAGCTAACCACGGTTGCCGGAAAATTGTGGCTTCGCAAAGCTTACATCACGCTCGACACTAGCTCCGATAAGATTAACGAGACCCTTGTACTGGACCATCCAAGCGAAGGCACCATTGTTATCGACCTGCTGGCCGATGGAAAAATAAAGGGCATCGAACTTCTAAGCCTCATTTAATCAAGAACTATGTCGCAAACAAACAAGCTAAAAATTCTTATTTCACTTATTTTGGTTCTGAGTTACACCAAAAACCGAAATAAATTACAAATCCACTAGATCCAAACAAACATGCCAAACTCACAATCAATCAACCTAAGCTCAAGTCTGTTTAGCAATTACGCTATGCTATTTGTAAAGCTCGTCCTGTTAATTGTTGTCGCCTACCTGGCCGTCCTGCTTTTTAACCTGATACGCGACAAATTCATCAGCCCTGCAAAAGAACCGAAAAAAGATGATATCAATGGGCTTTTCATCATCCTTTGCAAACTCTTCACCATTGGCGGTTGGGGTTTTATCATCGGTAACATCTCAAAAACAATACTGGAAGCATTCTCCAAAGCAGCCTTCCACTCTCCGGTAACTTTGAGTACCGGCAGCTGGGATTATCTGTTGTTTGGTATCATCCTCATCTTTGTTGGAAAAGGCTTGAATGCCGGAATACAGCAAATCCAAAAACAATAGGCGTGTCTATCCCGGCGCAGCACAAAAATCAATAAAAACCAATAACACAAACTATTTATCATGATGAATTTTCTTCCCTACTTCGCTTTTATATTCCCCGTAGTCTACCTGTTAATTATCGGCGGAATCCTCTTACTCATTAATACATGGGTAAACCGCTCAGTTAATGCGCGAAAAGAACAGAATGCCCTGCTACGTGAAATCGTCCAAAAATTAGATAAAGAAGATTAAATCAGGCTAATCGGATGAAATGCCACCTACAACCAGAAAATGCACTAAAAATGAACGACAATTTTCAATATCTGCAGCCAAACAGCCTCCGGCAGCGATTGGAGGTTATCAAACACCTGCGCTCATTTTACCCCAACAAAAAAGCATTAAGTGGCACCGACCGCCTGCAGCATTTAAACAGAAGGTATTATTGGGCTGATGTGACGATGGCCATCCTTATTTGGGGTCTGGTGCTACCCGCGTTAGTGAATGAAGTTTTCAACCTGCACCTGGGCTTCTTTAATTGGAGCAAAATGCCCTTACTTGTCATCTTCTCAATCAGTATATCACACCGGTTGTCCTACGGACTCTACGAGCGTTTCCTGCTCAAGCAACTAATTTGGCTAAGCCACACCGATATCGAAATTCCGGAAAACAACAATCGTGCATTACTGAAAGTCGTTGAGCATATCAATAGCAGGAAACGACAAATACCTCTAATCCTCCTGTCAGCCATCATTCTGGCCTTGGGAATTTGGCAACTCCTGGTCGAAGAAACACCGTACTGGAGTTATACAACCGTTCCTGTTGCGGTATTCTTTATCAGTTGGATCATCGATCTCTCGAATAACTTGCAGACATTAAAGCAAAATGAAACTGATTTGAAAAGTGCGGGAAGAAAAACACCCGTATAACCAGGAATAATTCCCATAAAACCTAATCCCCGGATAACAGTGCAAACTGGTCATCCGGGATTTTCTTTTTCACGAAAGGCTATTAACCTGAGTTCGATTTTAAAATGAAAATATTTTAGAATCGAATTCAGGTTATTAATTCCCTTTAACCTTCGCTCGCTCAGCCTTGACTTCAGCCTCTGTGACACTGCTGGCTGAATTTTCGAAGTTCGATCGAATGTAAGTCAAAACGGCTGCAACTTCATTGTCGGTCAAGTGCTGAAACGCCGGCATGGGATTAGAATAGTATTCGCCCTCAATCTCAACCTCCTCGTCAAAACCATGCAGCACAATTCCAATAAGCCGGGATTTATCTCCCAACACGTAAGATGTTTTAATTAATGGGGGTGCCAACATGGGCACACCACTACCATCGGCCTGATGACAAACCAGGCAATTAGCCTTATAAACAGTTTTCCCGGCCTCGCTTTGCATATCATCCTGAGGCTTGTTGCCCGCCAGAACAACAACCGTACTCAACAACAAAATTACAGTAGAGACAGCGATTCTTTGGGTTATTATTGAGATGCTCATAACTATTCGTTTTCAAATTTGAAGAACCGAACTACTCAGAATAGCTTATGCGGTAGATCGTTCCTTTTACATCATCCGAAACATACAGTGAACCATCCGGCCCCTGCGCCAAACCACAAGGACGATGTTCTGCATCTCTGGGAGAAATCACGTTGTCGGTTCCGGCAAAGTTATCGGCAAAGATTTCCCACTCGCCGGTGGCTTTACCATCTTTAAATGGCGCAAAGGCCACAAAATAACCGGCTTGCTTCTCAGGAGCCCGGTTCCACGATCCGTGAAAAGCAATGAAAGCACCGTTCCGATATTTTTCAGGAAACTGGTTACCCGTGTAAAAAAGCAAGCCATTGGGCGCTAAATGCCCCGGAAAGGCCACCACCGGATCAATAGCATCCTTTCCACCTTCAATTTTTCCATCACCGCCATATTCCGGAGACAGTATCTTCTTGTGTTGAATCTGATCGTAATAAATGTAAGGCCAACCGCAATTATCTCCTTCTTTCAACATATACATGGTTTCGGCCGGCAAAAGAGCCGACTCTTCATCCGTATACAAATCGGGGAAAAGGCTGTGAAGCTGATCGCGCCCATGTTGCATCACAAAAAGAGCGTTTACCTGCCGGTTCCAATCCAGCCCCACCACATTTCGTAACCCGGTAGCATATCGAATTCCATCGCCATAGTGTTGTGCCATTTGATCGGCACGAAAGCGCCAAATACCTCCGGCAGAATCCAAAATTTCACACGGATCCATACCGGGCGACTCTTTTGCCCGATCCCGTACCTGGCAAGCATTGGAATATGCACCAACATTCACGTAAAGGTAGCCATCGTTGTCCAATGTAATTGATTTCGAATTGTGCTGCCGACGATCAATCAATCCTTCAACAATCGTTTCCGGGGAATCCGGATCAACGACGCGCTGATTCGCATCCAGTTTATATCGAAACACATCCTTATTTGAAGACGCATAGAGGTAATCTTTCGTCAGATACAGCCCGGTTCCACCATAGTCGCCAAAAGCGGATTGTTGTTCCAATTTTCCATCTCCATCCTCATCCACCAACAGGACAATACCTTTCCCTTCGACTGTCCGCTCCAGCTTCACATAAACTGCACCATCCCCGGTCACTGCAATATGACGAGCCTTCCCCACTCCGTCGGCAACTTTCTGTGCACTAAACCCCGCCGGAAGCTTTAGACCAGCGTTATCTGCATCTGTGACAATTCCCTGGTTTTGCCTCTGTTTCGCATTCCCTGCTTCAGCACATGCAAGAATGAAAAACACCAAGCCGAAAAGGGCAACAATGAAAGATGATTTTTTCATAGAAGGAGTCTTTTAGATTGAAACAAAATATATTACACACTGCTATTCAAGTTAAAACGATTATCGATGAAATATGTTTCCTTCTATTTTCCAGAGTATACGTGAAGTTCTGTACATTATCACAAAACTGAAGCTAAAAGCAACGAAAACAGCAGCCAAATTATCTTAAGAATAGAATCTTAGCCTCGTTTTATACTTATTCTAACAAAACCACTGCAGACAGGTATACATCGTTACTTTTTTTGAAAGTTCTCGTACTACCGGAAAAAACCTAAAGCGTCTCAGTCACGCCATCAACTGTCATGAAAAAAACCAAAAGCTTTTTAATTCTGCTAACCACTCTTTTCCCCCTGCTTCTGCCAGCTCAAAAAAACAACAGCGATCTTCCTGTCCGAAAAGGCTCGATTATGTCCGCCAACATTTTTTTTTACGATTCCCCAAAGTGACTTAAAGAATGAACTTGACCAAGGGAGCTTTATCGGAGTGAACGTGGACTACCGGATGCATCCACTTCGCAGGGTTCCATACTGGTCACTTGGGCCTCAATTTGAATACACGGCTTCTGGTAGTCAGGAAAATGGATACAACGGAGAGAATACAAGCTTATGGTCCGGATATTTCACCATCAATGTGCTAAACCATTTTGAACCTGATGGCGATCTGATTTTCAAGCCATTCTTTGAGGCAGGGGTCGGTTTGGCATTCAGCCACGATCATTTAAAAATTCGCGATCCGGAAAACCGTTTCAATTTCCGCGGCGCAAATTTTTCTGCCGGATTGGGAGTAACCTTTATCAATGCATTCGCACTGCAAATCCGGTACAACTACCTGCCCGAAATGCGACTAATCCTTCCAGATAACATTGATTCCAGTGGAAACGATCATTTATCGACGGCCACATTCCAAACATATACCATCACGCTGGGAATAACAATTCATTCAACAGAAAATTCTGATTCGTCTGATCGTTTTGACTCCCTTTCCAAGATTTGGAAATAGATGCAGAATAAATCGGGCTTATAAACTTTGGTGCTGAAAACAATACTTGCTACCTGCTTTGGCTTTGCGTTTACACCGGCTACCGTTGGCGGTTATCCCCTGACATTGACCGCTGGTAATTTCTTTCTGCGTTTTTTCGACAACTTTCGGGCTTGTCTGTGATTCTTCGAAGTCCCAACTCGCAACTGCAACATTCGCCTCCAATTGGTTTTCCAATTGATCATCCATTCCCGCAAAAAAATCGATACCGGTTAAGCGCTCCACTTCGTCGACATCCACCACGTATGCTTCCAATTCATGATCAATTTTGGTATTCGGCATTACAAAAGCAATCATTTGCCCTTGGCTTGGCGCATAAATAACCTTGTAATAAAAATTGGGAACTGTCACCTTATTTGGACCAATCCTTTTGTTGGCCCCCTTCAATACTGGCCCGGTAATGACGTACAGCCGATTGTATTCCGTCACCCAGGTTCGGACTAAACTTTCCAAATTTTTCCATCCTCCGCGATTGAATGCCGGTAGTTGAGGCGACATATTTGACAGGTAAAAACTCTCCGACATGGCCGTTGCATTGATCGTCATGGAGCCGGCCGGGCAAAGATGCCCGCGATCGTATCCGGAGCCGGCATAATCTTCCAATTGCGCCGACACGGTTGACACTTTTGGATCGGGACGAAAATTATCCGTACGTTTTACATTTCCGGCAACAAACTTAGGAGTGAGCTCATAATAAACCCATTCAGCCTGTTCTGCGGCTTCGCTGTATGAGAGCGTAATGTAGGTATGTTCAACAAGCTCTCCGTGAGAGGAAGGCAAATACTTCTGAGCGTGCAGAATAGCAGTCCAGCACAACAAAACAGAGATCAACAGTAGTCTTTTCATGCTTTTAGAATTATTCAAAAGCATCAAAACTATATTTTAAACTTCGACGTAATCCGCGGTTCCTGATGAATTAATCAACAAAACCCAGTCGATAAAAAACATTCAAAGCTGGCACAATAAATTTTATTGCAAAGCAAATGAACCTTTCTTGTTTCGCGTGTACTGTATCACAAAAACATGCTTATGCCATTTGACCGAAAGAAATACATCCGGCTGATTTTCATATTGATTTTATTAATTTTAGGCTTTCTATTGATGAGTGGCCCCGGGAAACAGCCGGCCAATGAATTTGACCCGTCAATTTTTAGCTTTCGCCGCATCACCCTGGCTCCAATTATTGTACTGGCAAGCTATGCGGGCATTATTTGGCTGATTATGCATAAACCCAAAGACAAATGTTCGGAAGAAAAATAAAAAGTTACAGCGACGAGAAACTGATGCAATTTATCGCATCGGGGGATCAGCAGGCTTTTACCGAGCTTTACCACCGGTACCAGCAGCGGCTGTACTATTATTTTTTCCGTATGCTGGGAAATTCTGAGGAGCTGGCGAACGATTTTCTACAGGAGGTTTTCCTGAAAATCATCGAAAAGCCGGAACGCTTCAATTCTGATTATTCCTTTAAAACCTGGCTTTTTTCGATCGCTTATAATCTCTGTAAAAACGAATACCGGAGGCGGGAGATCCGTAAAGATGGCCCGGTACAGGAAACATCACTTCCGCCCATTTTGCCCGAAAGTATTAGCCAGGAGGAACTGTTAAGCCAAATGTTTTCCAGCTTGGATGAACTCAGTACTGAACATCGATCGGTATTTCTAATGCACTACCGGGAAGGTTTTGCGGTGAAAGACATTGCAGAAATGCTCGACATTGCTCCAGGAACTGTCAAATCGCGCTTATTCAACACCCGTAAATTTTTGGCTGACAAGTTTCAGTATTTAAAAGACGAAATTGAATTTTAAACACAACGAAGATGAAAACACAACATATCAAACAGCTGATTCAAAAAGATTTTGTAGGCCATGCTAATCCTGCAACCGAGGAGAAATTGCAAAAAGCGTTTTTGGCTAATTCCTCTTCGTACCAGGTTCATCAAAATTCGTTTGCCGGATTTTTTAACTGGTTATTTAACACCAATCAATTAGCAACAAAACTTGCGATTGCAGGTATGCTCATTGGATTTCTCGCCATACGGCCAATTTTCAATCTAAAACCTCAACTCCCTGTCACTGCCGATAGTACAAGAGTGGATCAATCAAGAGTACTGGACTCCGCGCTATTGATTCTACCGAGCGACACGACCGGAGAACGACGGTTTTAGCAGAAGCTGACTACTCACCCAATCTCACCCTACAATAGCCACTACTTTTTCTGACTCATCAAGATTGACGGCCGGTCCGGTGTGTTCACCATCCAGTTCGAGAAATCATGCAGGTAATTCCAGAAAGCCTCAATGACCGGTTCCGGAACTCCTTCGAGCTTACTTAGAACCTTCGCGTAACATTGCAACCAAACAACACGGGCCTCGCTATCGATACGAAAAGGCAAGTGCCGTGAAGCTAATTGCGGCGATCCGCGACGCTGATTGAAATAATCCGGACCGCCAAGCCGCTGAATGAAGAAATCTGCAGATCTCTGCTTCGCCCCTTCCAATCCTTTTTCATCATCCGGGAACAAATGCTTCATTTTACTGGCGGCCAGCAAATCATAATGATTGCTAACCATTTGGCGAATTCCCTCTTCGCGGAGAATATTGTACAGCTCGTTATCCGGCTGATATTTATTGAGTCGTAAACCAAACGGTAATCGTGTAATCTTGAATTCCATTTTCTAAAGGCTTGTTTTTTTCTGAATTTTACCTCTATAACCCTCATCCTGCTTTGTTGGTTCAAGAGAAAAGAGGGATTTTGGTATCGAATGACCTTAGCTCTCCGGTGAAAAAGCCTCCAGATAAGCCTCAAACTTCGCTTG
>NZ_JBZQJF010000213.1:0-11494 GCF_059905295.1 Mangrovibacterium sp. | reverse complement strand
GCCTACTTTTTATCGAGAGTAGGAAGCGAACCGGAAGCTTAGTGAAGCCGGGAAGCTCCGATCCGGCAGCTGCCGGAATAGAGATCACCCGGCTGAACTTAGCTTTCAGGAGCTGATACCTGAAGATAAAAATCAGCCTTGCGTTTTCTGTTTCGTCTTTGGGGCAAGCCAAAGATGAAAACCCGCCTGGTAGGGCTAGCGGAAATTTATTGGAGCAGAATCGATCCTCTTCAACGCATCTTGAAAAAGACTTTCACAGAAAAAGCAGGTCTTCAAAATATGAGGACCTGCTTTGTGCATTAATCTAACCCTATTTTTCTAAGCTTTCTAGCTTAAGAATTTTTTACGTAGATCTTCAACTTGTTCATCATTAATTGGAATCAGCTTACCTAATGAAGCTCCCATAACAAGTGATTTCGCGCTAAACTCAGCTACTTCCAGTTTATCGAAAGTTCCGAGAAGTTTATCACCTGTTACAATGACTGAATCGTTGTTAACAAGAACGGCTGGTGTATCTTTTGAGATCGTATTTAAGATAGCTTCCTC
This sequence comes from Mangrovibacterium sp., assembly GCF_059905295.1. Classification (NCBI taxonomy): domain Bacteria; kingdom Pseudomonadati; phylum Bacteroidota; class Bacteroidia; order Marinilabiliales; family Prolixibacteraceae; genus Mangrovibacterium; species Mangrovibacterium sp. The sequence continues at coordinate 10,948 of NZ_JBZQJF010000213.1, read as the reverse complement.
ACCTGCAAAGTGTGAACCAAATGGCATATTTGGAATATCTTGCAGGAAGATCCAGCTTTCCGGAATTGTACGTACATCAAACTTCTCATCAGTAACACTGTAAGCCATCAGGTATGGTGTTTGTGTTAAAATGATGGAGTTGATTTCAGGATTACGTCTGTAAATTTCCTGGTGCAACCAAGTTGAACGACTCGGAATTTTTCCAGGTTCACGTTTTCCATCCTTGATTTGTACGATATCTTCGTTTTGCATGTCCCAGCGAGAAACCTGAGGAGGAGTGATCAGGAAGTCGTCGCCTTTCCAACGAACTGAAACAGTTCCGTAAGAACTAATCATCAAACCCTGATCGCATGCACGGTGAACAATCTTGCGAATATCTTCACGAATTGCACGTTCATCTGACGTATATTCAACTGTTTCCATTTCTGGCAACAAGTGAGGAATCTGCGCCTCAAATTCTTCAATCTGCGCATCAGTCAAATAGTTTGGTTTACCTATTTGGCTACCATAAATAATGGTGCGACAGCAGAATTCCAGTGTTTCAAAACGTTGGTAAGTATCAATCATGTCGGTACCACCAACTACAGTACCATGGTTTTCCATGATTACAGCGTTGAATCCTTTTTTGAATTCTTCGGCAATTACATCACCCAACTCCTGACTACCCGGCAATGCGTAATCAGCATAACCAATATCACCACATACATGTTTTGCCTGAGGGATAATGTTGGTATTCGGAATCTGACGTACAATACTCAATGAAACCAATGCTGGCGGGTGAGCGTGAATAACCGCTTTAATTTCAGGGCGGCACTCATAAATTGCTTTGTGGAAAGGGAACTCTGAAGATGGTTTGTGACGACCTTCAATTGTTCCGTCTTTACGCACACAAATGATGTCAGATGCACGTAACGTTCCTTTGTCGATTGCAGAAGGAGTTACCCAGATGTCTCCGTTTTCATCGATAATTGAAATGTTACCACCTGAAGTGGTTGTTAAACCACTGCGGTAAATCTTATCAATGATCATCGTGATCTGATCACGCGGATGCATCAATTTGGTGTCTAATTTTCTCATTTCTAACTAAATTTATTTAGGAATATTAATAAGCTGCTTCGAAAATCTTCACAGTTTCTTCCAGATTTACAGGACGAGGATTTCCTCCGGCACAAACATCGGCCAATGCTTTCTTCGCCATCATCTCGAAATCTTCCGATTTTGCACCTAATTCTTTTAAACCAGCAGGAATACCAACATCAGTTGAAAGTTTCTTGATGGCATCGATTGCTGCTTTATTTGCTTCCTCTGTTGACATACCGGTTGTATCTACCCCTAATGCTTCAGCAACATCACGGAACTTATCACCGCAAACAGGAGCGTTAAACTCTTCAACGTAAGGTAAAAGCACTGCGTTACAAACACCGTGAGGTAAATCGTAAACAGCACCCAATTGGTGAGCCATAGAGTGTACGTAACCTAAGCCACAGTTTGAAAAAGCTTGTCCGGCAATAAACTGGCCCCAAGCCATTTTGTTACGGGCTTCCATGTTTGTACCATCAGCTACCGCATCGCGCAAACTTTCACCGATTAGTTTAATTGCTTTTAATGCTAAAGTGTCAGACCAATCGAAAGCTCCGGCAGTAACATAAGCTTCAACAGCGTGAGTCAAAGCATCCATTCCTGTTGCAGCAGTCAGACCTTTAGGCATATTAACCATCAACACTGGATCGTTAACGGCGATGTCAACCAAACAGTTTTTATCAACCATTACCATTTTCACCTGACGTTTTTCATCGGTGATCACATAGTTAATTGTGATTTCACTGGCAGTACCTGCTGTTGTGTTAATCGCAATCAAGGGAGCTGATTTTTTGGCCGAGATGTTAATTCCTTCATAGTCCTCGATGTTGCCACCATTTGTAGCCAGAATAGCAATTGCTTTACCGCAATCCTGTGGTGAACCACCGCCCAAAGTTATAATTGCATCACAATTGTTATCTTGATAAACCTTTAAGCCATCGTTAACATTTGTTACAGTCGGATTTTGTTTTACCTGATCGAAAACCAAGTAGTTCAAACCTGCTTCTTTCAGAATTTCTTCAACTTTTGAAGCCAAACCAATTTGTACCAAAACAGGGTCGGTAACAAATAAAACTTGTTTGTAAGAACTATTTTTCAGATCCTCTTTCAGCTCTTGCAGAGCATTTGGGCCAACCAGGCTCAAAGGAGGTAAATAAATGCGTTTTGCAGTTTCCATTTGTTGTTAAATTTGTTGATATATAGTGTATTTTAATCTAAAGCCAATTTGATTTCCGGCTTAAAGCCAACCACATCGGCAACAACTAAAGCTGCCCCCAATGCACTGGCATTGTCAATTTCGGATGTAATAATTTCTTTTTGCGTGAAATATTCCTTCAACAAGTGAATATAGATCGGGTTGCGTGCAAAACCACCGGAAATAAACAGTTTGCTGGTTGTATCGTTTTGTGGAATTACCAGGTTTATCGCTGTAATATTCAAGGCTGTCAAATCAACCATCAGTTTTGTATAAGCTTCTTCGTAGCTTGCAAAAATGCCCAAATCCACTGTTTTCAAACCTTCCTCGAAACTCTCTTTCCCGTTCGGGAAGAAAACGGAGGTCGACCCGAAACGTTCTTTTTGTTGAGCCAACAGACTTTCGTCACATTTCACATACTTGAAGTATGAGCCTTCAGTTTTGAAGTGTGTAGCTAACTTTTCAGCCCACACTTCGTGGAAATGTCCCATAAACAAACGCGATGATTTCACTTGTTGTTTATCCGGGCTCAAAAAGCAAAGGCAATCCTGTTCCAGCTGATTTGCCGTTAATGGCTCACTGTTAAACGGATTCATGGTAATACACCAGGTGCCTGTCGAAACTAAAATAAAGGGTTCTTCACTTCCTTTCAAATAAGGAACTAGAGAAGAAGAACTATCGTGAATACCGGTTCCCACCAACACATTTTTTCCGCCAATTTCACTTTCGAAAACAACGTCGTTGGTTACCGGTTGTGGTAATTCAATTTTTTGATCCTCAATCCAGGGATGATAAGCCATATTATCGTAATCCCACATAAAAGTGTGGCACCCGATTGATGTAGGCTCAGAAACTACTTTTCCATTCAAAGTATAAGATAAGTATTGCGGGAAGTGCATGATTGATGCAGATTTCGCAAATACGTCCGGTTTTTCCTGTTTTAACCACAGCATCTGAATTCCGGAATTCAGTAACAAGCCCAACGCCGGGCTTGCGGTACGACGGCAAAACTCATCTTTGCCACCATAGTTTGCAAATAAATCTTCAGAAATACTTGCAGGTACTTCCTTCAAATAATTATAAACCGGAGTCAAACGGTTTCCTTCACCATCCAAAAACATGAGTGAAGCTCCATACGTTGAAAAGTTTACCGCTTTTAAATCGTACTCTCCAGCTTCAACTACATTTTTTAATTCTGATTTGATCCAGTCGGTGATCCGGTCAATGTCATCACATTCAAATCCATCTTCGTCTGCGATAACCGGGAATTTTTGTTCTTGTTGAAAAACCAGTTTCAAGCTCTCGTCGAAAAGTAATACTTTCTTATTGGTTTTTCCGATATCGAATACGGCAATAACTTCTTTCATGGTTTAGTTTGCAGGCCTCTGCCTTGATTTTTTTATTAGTAGCAAAATGAAAATTACCGATCCCCAAAAGGACCGGTAATTTTTAAAACATGTAATTATCTTTTACTTAAAACTTCCTTTTCGTATTGCTGAATTTCAGCGATATAGTCAGTTCCTACAGGAACACCTTCCTGCATACAGTAGTAATCCCAAACAGCTGCGAAAGGCATTGTTTTCAATTCTTCCATCATAGCCAGACGTTCGAAGTTTTGTCCAGCTTCTTCCATTTCAATCAACTTTTTAGTTGGCTCCAACATCGCAATCATGAATGCTTTTTGAGCGGCACGTGTACCTACTACATAAGCACCAATACGGTTGATTGAAGCATCGAAGAAGTCTAAACCTACATTTACGCGGCCCATGAAATCGTTACGTACAATTTCAGAAGCGATCAACTGAACTTCTTCGTTCAATGTTACAACGTGGTCAGAGTCCCAACGGATAGGACGAGTTACGTGCAACAATACTTCGTCAACAAACTGAAGACAAGAAGAAATCTTATCACCAACAACTTCTGTTGGGTGGAAGTGACCATTGTCCAAACAAATTAGTTTGTTATTCTTAATAGCATAGCCCAGGTAGTAGTCGTGAGAACCTACAGTCATTGACTCAGCTCCGATACCGAATACTTTACTTTCAACAGCATCTTTCATGTTTTCTTTAGGATACTCAGTAGCAAAACCTTCATCCAAAGATTTTGTTAATTGAGCACGCATGCCGTTACGGTCAACAGGTGTATCTTTTGATCCATCAGGAATCCAGGTATTCAATACACAAGGAGATCCCAGTTGCTTACCAATTTCGTTAGCGATTTCGCGAGAACGTTTCAGGTGTTCTACCCAAAACTTACGGATTTCTTCATCTTTTGATGATAAAGTAAAACCATCGTCGGCTTTAGGGTGAGAAAAGAATGTACCATTGAAGTCCATACCGATTCCCATCTTCTTACACCAATCGATCCAGTCCTGGAATTGCTTAACTGTAAGGGCATCACGATCAACCATTCCTTCAGAAAAATCGCCATACAAAGCATGTACGTTTACACGTTGCTTACCAGGAAGCAAACCCATTACTTTTTCCAGGTCAGCAGTGATCTCAGCGATATTACGCGCTTTTCCAGGGTAGTTACCGGTAGCTTGGATACCACCAGACAATTGACCATCAGGATTCTCAGTACCTGATACGTCGTCAGTTTGCCAGCAGTGCAATGAAATGGCCAATTCGCCCATTTTTGCCAATGCTGCATCAGTATCTACACCTAGTGCAGCGTATTGTTCTTTTGCTAATTCATAAGCTTTTTTGACTAATTCAGTCTTACTCATATCTTCAATTTTTATTGGTTATTATGTGATAAATTACTTAATCTGTTTCCTGAAAACTATTCCATATAAAAGACTTCTTCCAGAGGAATACTTACCGGAGAATTGTCCGGATTTGTTTTCATGACATCCGCCATAAAAGCCCACCATTTTTGGACAATTTCTGTTTGTCCCAAATCCTGAGAACCACCGTCTCCGCTTACTTTTTGAAAAGCAAACAGGATATTGGTTTCTTCATCCAGAAAGATCGAGTATTCACTAACTCCTGCGTCTTTCAATAGTTTTTTCAACTCTGGCCAAATTTCATTATGGCGTTTTCGATATTCTTCTTTTTGTCCCTCATTGAGGTACATTTTAAATGCTAAGCGATCCATAATTTAAGTGATTAGTAGTGTGGTAATGTGTTAGGTTTAGTTAAAAGTTTACAACGAATGTCGATAGGATCAATACGATGATACCGATAACCAAAACAACCATCGTCTTGGTTGATGCACCTTTCCATTCATTCAACAGGATTCCCCAGATATTACTGAAAGAGATGTTCAAAGCCATCAGAATACTCCATGCGAATACTGCGATACTCGGAGCTAATTGGCTTTTACCCATTCCGTAAAAGTGGAATTGCAAGAACCATAAAAATCCTGCTAAGAATGTAAAGAAGATATTGTTTAAGAACACACCTCCGGATACAGAAGTATAGTCTTTAATTGTACCATTTTTAATATTCAGGTAGAAGCAATAAATGAAGTTTGTGATGAAACCACCTAATAGCACAAATGCCAGGGTCAGGTTACTTTGGTACAGCGGATTTACACCAGCTTCCAATGCCGCCGCATCAATTGGCTTACCAACTTCGTAACCATAGCTCATGGCTGCACTCATCACACCGGCCAATACGGCGATGATCAAACCTTTTTTCAAGGCGAATTCTTTCACTGCAGCTTTTCGTTCTTCATCCGAAAGTCCTTTATTTTTAAGCGCACCGGCATAACCGATAATTGCGATACCAGCCAGACAGATAGCAACACCTGCTACAATCAATAAACCGGCACTTGATGCAAAAAGATTCTGTCCTGCAACGATTGGCGGAATCAATGTACCAAACGCAGCACAAAAACCTAAAGCAATACTTTGTCCAAGGGCAACACCCAGGAAACGGATACTTAGACCGAAAGTCAGACCTCCGATACCCCAAAGTGCTCCGAAAAAGACAGCTAATAGTTTTGATGACATTGGTGCGGCGTGGATGATGTCCATCATCTTTCCGTCAGGCAAGGTAAAAAAGGCTACAATCCAAGGAATAAGGATCCAGGCAGCTACTCCCTGAGAAAGCCAGTAAGATTCCCAGCTCCAACTTTTTACCTTTTTAAAAGGAACATAGAAGCTCGATGCACCGAGGCTCCCGATAGCGATCATGCCAATTGCGGCAAATGAATTCATAAGCTTGTAAGTTTTAGTTTTATAATTACATTAGATTAATCGGATGTCAAAAGTAAGGGGACTTTCCGCCATAATCAATGCATAAATTGGCAAATTATTTGTACTTTTTGGCACTAAATAATCATGAACGACTTTTTCAAATATCTAACGCCGGGGGAGCGCGATAAGGAATGGGGAATTTACCTGAATGTTGCCGGATCTTCTCTAATTCAACCGAATAGAATCTATCCCGCCCCTCACCACCCTTCCGGTTATTTTTTCAACTGGGAACAGGGTCGTTTGCTCAATGAGTACCAAATAAACTACATCACTGAAGGGAAGGGAATTTTGGAAACAAAATCGGGCAAATATCAAATTAAACCGGGGAGTATCTTGCTGATTTCGCCCAATGTTTGGCACCGCTACAGGCCGCTGCTTCGCACTGGCTGGAAGGAGCATTACATCGGTTTTAACGGTGCTATTGCTTCCCAGTTTTTAACACACCCGCTCTTTTCGGCAGAATTACCGGTTATTCAAATTGGTATGCACGAAGAGGTTTTGGACACTTACCTCAAGATCTTCGATTTAGCCCGGGACGAAAAACCAGGATACCAGCAAATTGCATCAGGGATGATTATAAAGTTATTAGGCTACCTTCTGTCTTTTGAAATGCAGAAAGAATTCACCGGGAAAAGAATTGCTCATATTATTGAAGAAGTACGCTTTAAAATGAGAGCAGCAGTTGATGGGAATATCGATTTGAAACAACTTGCCGATCAATATCATATTGGCTATTCGTATTTTCGGAAGATGTTTAAAAGCTACACAGGAGTTGCGCCACACCAATATTACCTGGAATTGAAAATTATGCGAGCCAAAGAGATGCTGCTATCAACCGATAAGAGTGTTAAAGAAATTAGTTTTGAACTTGGTTTTCAATCGATTCACTATTTCAGTCGTATTTTCAAGAACAAAACCGGCATCTGTCCCAGTGAGCTACGAAAATAAGAAAGGGGAAACACCATTTCACCGGATTTTCCCCTTCAATATTTAATTCCAGTCTATGCGCGAACAGCACAATAGACAATGCCCACTTATTATCTAAGAATAAACCGTTAAAAACAGCTTACGAGGGCCTCCATGATCTCGGAATTCGCAAAGATAAATTCCTTGCCAGGTGCCCAGATTCAATTTACCATCTGTAATCGGGATGGAGAGTTCAGCTCCTATAACAGAAGTTTTTATGTGGGCTGGCATATCGTCTCCACCCTCCGAAGTATGCGTGTAAACCTTATTATTCTCCGGAACCATAATGTTTAAAATAGATTCAAAATCACGTCGTACCGAAGGATCTACATTCTCATTCAAGGTAATACCTGCTGAAGTGTGTTTTACCAAAATGTGCAACAAACCAGCCTTCGGAAAATCGGGAATATCAGCCAACTCTGCTTCAATTTTATCAGTAACTAAATGATATCCACGCCGGAATGCAGGTAATTTAATTTCTTTCTGCTGTATCATAAACTTTCGGTTTTTAGTTTAACAATTTATTTGATAGAGTTATTATTCATTTTGTAATTTCTGCTTGTCACAAAACCATCGTTCAAGCGACCTTAAGATAGCAAAATAAATTGTTTTGTTTCCCCAATAAAACATGATCTTTAATACCAATAAAAGAATCGAGCAAAGCAAGCAGGACACCGGGGAATACGCATATAAGCGAAGTGAACGATTATTGGTCTGTTTTGCTACTTTTGCACAAACTTTTAACCATGCAAAAACACAAAGCTGAATTATTGGTTCCTGCCGGAAGTGTCGATTCTTTCAGAGCTGCCATTCGTGGTGGTGCCGATGCTGTTTATCTGGGTCTAAAACAATTTAATGCCCGCGTACGGGCCAATAACTTCAGCGAAGACCAACTACCGGCTATTTTGCAGGAAGCACATAAGCATGGTGCAAAAGTCTACATTACACTAAACACCGTCATTAAAAATAAGGAGCTGCCCAGGTTACTCGATTTCATGGCATACCTTGAGAAAGTTGGAGCTGATGCCATTATTGTTCAGGACTGGGGTGTTTTTTCCCTCGCCCGCCAATACTTTCCGAAGTTGATTGTACATGCGAGTACTCAAATGGGAACACACAACTCTACTGGAGTTACTTATGCTGCTCAACTAGGCATTAAACGGGTTGTTTTAGCACGCGAACTAACATTTACCGAAGTAGAAAGTATAGCCATTAACCCGGCCTGTGAGCTGGAAATTTTCATTCACGGAGCGTTATGCTATTCTTTCTCCGGACAATGCTTTTTCAGTAGCTATATTGGTGGTAGAGGTGCAAACCGAGGCATGTGCAGCCAGCCCTGCCGGATGGTCTACAAGGATGAGCAAGAGAAAAAACACCTGTTTAACCTGAAGGACAACCAACAATTAGAAAACCTCGATAAGCTGTGCGAATACGGCGTAAGCTCTCTGAAGGTTGAAGGAAGAATGAAGTCGGCTGATTACGTTTTCCAGGTGGCATCAGCCTATCGGTTAGCATTGGATCATCCGGAACGAAAAGACGAGGCAGAAACCATGTTGCAGATGGATTTTGGACGTGAAAAAACCGGCTATTTTCTGGCTCAAAATGTTTCTGATGCTATTACAGATAATTCAAATACCGGCCTGTTTATTGGGCAGATCACACGTGTCAATAAAAAAGAAATCACTTTTTTCAGTACACAAGAGCTAAAAAACAACGATCGGTTCAGAGTGCGAAATGCACAAACGAACCAAACTTTCAACCTAAAAGCAGAAGATTTGTGGGAGGAAAATGGTCGTTACAGCATTTCTTACGATGGCAAAGAGACTGTTAGTGCGGGAGACGAAGTTTATCTGATCGGGCGACGCGAGCAGTCCTTTCCTTCCCGACTGCCAAAAGTTCCTGCTCCGCAAGTTAAACTAAGCTTTCAGCAAAAGAGCAAACTGTTGCAACAACAAGTTATCCACGGAAAACAGTCGACCAAAGAAAGTCTTTTTGTACGGATCGATGACACAGGTTGGTTTCAGTTTATTCGTGCTGAAGAAGTTGAATGCATTATTTTATCGTTGGGCCGCCACCAATTGGAACAATTGAATTTCGACCAGAATTTCATTCAAAAGAATGTGGCCAAGATTGCCATTGAATTGCCCAAATTTATTGCTGAAGGAAACTTACACCAATGGAAAACACGAATTGAAAAAGCCGAATCAGCAGGGATTAGCCAATTTTTCATAAGCCACCTGTCACAAAAGTTACTGCTGTCAAAATCAAGTCGGGTAAGCTGTAATGAACAAGTTTACGTATTTAATGATGCCGCGTCTAAATTCCTGGCGAACCAACAAATCAATCACTTTTGCTATTCGATTGAAAATGATTTTGAAAATTTAAGCAACCTTCAAAATAAACAAGGAATTGTGCTTTTGCACAGCATTCCCGAGTTGTTTTATTCGCGAATGCCCGTGAAAGTTGAAGGTGATAATAACACCTTTAAAGACGAGTTCAACAAGACCTATCAAAAGCAAACCCAAGATGGAATAACGATTGTGATTCCTGATCGCCCGGTAAACCTCTTTCAATACAAGAAGAAATTACTCGAGACTGGTTTTAATCGGTTCATGTTCGATTTGAAACACCAAAAGCCAAACCCCAAGCTCATTAAAAAAGTATTTCTAAGCTATCGTTCCGGTCAACCAATTCAACCGTCAACTGTATTTAATTTTAAGAAAGGATTACAGTAATACGCATTTTTTCGAATAAAATCATCAAATTTTATATAATCTGCTATTCATTTTCTATATTAGAACCACGCGAAACCTAAGATCTTTGCTGCGACTCGAGCTTAGCTTGCATTATACAAGGCGAAGAGAATGACTTAGATCGAATACAAACCAAATAACGACCAAACCAAGATGAATAAAACACTCCTAACCACTATCATAATATTTTTATTCTCTCTCTCCCAAGTTTCAGGGCAAATTAGCATCAAGAAAGAATTAGGAGGTATTTGGATTACCGACGATGGGAAAAATATTGCATTTTACCAGAAAGACCCCATGACCATTAATACAGCTGAGAAGCGAAATAACTTTCTGCACCCTGTTATGTTGCCCGATGGTACTACAATTACTGAAAATGTTCCGGACGACCACCCGCACCACCGGGGAATTTTTTGGGCATGGCACCAAATTTTAATTGGAGATCAACAAATTAGTGATGGTTGGGATTTGAAAAATTTCAGCGTTGATGTTAAAAGCATCGAATTTCAGCGGACAAAAAACGGCGATGGAATGCTTACAACCACGTCTTTCTGGAAATCGCCTCTTTATAAGGACGGCACCGAAGGCTATTTAAAAGAAACAACAAGCTATACTTTCCATCAGCAAAAAGGGAATTACCGCATTATCCATTTCAAAATCCGCTTAGTGCCTTTGGTTGATAATTTTAAACTGGGCGGCTCGAACAATGAAAAAGGGTACGGTGGATTTTCGGCCCGCATTAAACTCCCG
>NZ_JBZQJF010000212.1:0-7960 GCF_059905295.1 Mangrovibacterium sp. | reverse complement strand
TGATCCGATGATCAGCATACTGCCACCTGTTCCGGCAGTATAAGCCAGAAATTCCCAAAAAGCACCATCCTGTACGAAGGCTGCCATATAACCTGTGGTTCCGGCTTCGGCAATAGGGTACATACCCATAGCTCCGGCTACTAACGGAACGTTGTCGACAATTGACGAAAGGATACCAATTGCTAAATCGATTAGGAAGATATTACCCAGATGTTGATCTAAGACCTGTGAAAGCAAGTGCAAATGTCCGGCAGATTGCAACGCAGCAACCGCTGAAAGGATTCCTAAAAAGAACAAAATTGTTGGTACATCTACTTTCCGTAATACGGCAGTAACCCTCAGTCTGTGCTTGATTTCATCATCCTTGTCTTTATGCAGAATTTCAGAAATTACCCAGATTATTCCCAGTGAAAGCAACATCCCCATGTATGGAGGTAGGTGAGTCGTCGTTTTGAAAACCGGTACAAATAAGAGTCCTGCAACCCCGAGAATCAACATTAGTATCTGTTCTCTTGGGGTTGTTAAGCCTTTTTCCTCATCTTCGATTACAGGGCGAGAGACATTCCCTTTCATGGTAAAACTTAGTATTGCTAATGGTACTACCATACAAATAATACTGGGAAGCAGTACGCCCTCTACAATTTTAGCCGCTGTAACTTGCTCTCCAATCCACAGCATGATTGTTGTAACGTCGCCAATTGGTGACCAAGCACCACCGGCATTTGCAGCCAAAACAACCATACTGGCAAAAAACCACCGGGTTTGTTTGTCATCGATCAGCTTACGTAAAAGGGCTACTAAAACAATCGTTGTTGTCAGGTTATCCAGAAGGGCTGACATGAAGAAAGTCAGGAAACTAAGAATCCATAATAGTTTTACTTTGTTGGTTGTTCTTATTCGATCGGTAATTGTTTTGAAACCATTGTGTTGGTCCACCATTTCAACAATCGTCATGGCTCCCAGCAAGAAGAAAAGTATTTCGGCGATCTCGCCTAAATGATAAATGATTTCGTATTCAACAATAAATTCGTGCGCTGCCTGAATGGTCAGCCAAATGCCATGTTCCTTAGAAAACTCCTCCCATGCCGGACTAAAGCCGAGTGAGAAAATTTCCTTGGCACCAATGATGTAAACGACCCAACATAAAGTTCCAATGATTAGAGCAGACGCCGCTTTGTCTACTTTTAACGGGTGTTCCAGAGCAATTGCAAAATAGCCCAAAACAAACACCACAACCATAAATACAAACATACTCTAGAGATTTTGGTTAATTTAACTGAGTTTAATATTTCAATTCAAAGATATAAGAACCTAGCTCATATGCTATGATTTTAGAAACAAAACAAGTGTAAAAGTGACATAATGCTAGTTTTTTCTTACTTTTTCTTGTGGAAAAGTTTTAAGAATTTTTGCCACAACTCCTTAAATGTATCGTAATTTTCCCGATAACTCAATCCAATGCCTTGTTTGTAGGGAGAGGTTTCGTAAATAATGTTGTTATTCGAATGGTTGTAGGCTTTAAGCTGTAGTTTACCGTTATTCGTCAGTTTAACATTTACATCAAAATCGCCGATAAAACTGCTATTGCTGTTGCTGGTCGTTGTTCCTGTTTGATTGGTATTGTTGCTAATGTTGCCGTTTATCGTCACCCGGTCGTTAAAGAACTGGGTACTCAGGGCAAGCTCGATTTCGTCGTCGGTAATTTGGTTGCCGGGACGATAGTTTACGCCAATATCAAAGTCGTTACTAATTTGCGATAACCAGTTACTAAGTTGGTTAGAGAATAATTCACTGGCAGTCGTACCAACCAGGTTCGGGTTTTGAGCCTCATAGCTGCCGCGTAAATATTCCGGTGTGTAGAATCGTCCCATGACGAGTAGCGAAAGAATTTGCTTATTCATATCCTCATCGGTACTCATAAATTGTTTGACTTCTTCTTTAATCCGGTCTTCCGTCGATGGAAATTCAATATTAAAAGCAATGTCCGGGCTGTTTAGGTTATTCTTTAAGGAGATGCGGCAAACAACCGGAACCCGCTGTGTATAATCGACATTATCCGTAGAATTGACGAATAACTCATTCAATGATGCTTTGAGTCGGTAAATTGCGTTAATATCAATGTTGGCATCGTACGGATCGCCATTCCACTGTATTTTCCCGCCCTGTTCTATTTCGAACCGTTTGTTAATAACATTCTTTAGTGTAAACAGATAATCACCCCGGTCAACAATATAATCACCGAATAACTGGATGTTGAAGTCCGGATCAATTTTGAGCTGAAGATTGCCGTTCCCCTGTGCCCGAATAACATCGCCTATGCTGGAGTTATAAACCAATTGGAAACGGGCCTCCGGCGTCAGGGTTAAGTTGAAATTCATGTTTACCGAAGATTTATCCTCCGGGTTATGGACGAAAATGGATTTTTCTTCTTCGGATTTGTGGCTGACAAAACGAAGAAAATCATACTCCTGTGCTTCTTCTTCATAATCGAGTGCGATATTTAAGGCCGTTTGGCTTAAGGAGCGGGCGTTGCCGTCAATAAAGACATTTACGCCATGTCCGGTGATTTTTACAAGCCCGTTTGCATAGGCTTTCCCATAAAACTGTGGATTAATCTGGGCTGTTGTATTGATAACCTGTAAATCATTCGACCGAATGCTAAGGTTGTAATCCATGTTGGAAAAGTTATCATGGCGGATTGATCCGTTAAAAATTCCTGTATGTCCTTCAAAATCATGAATGGTGATATTGTCGAAAATCAAGGAATCACCACGGAATTTTACTGTGTCTGTAAAATAATAGCTCACCTGCAGATATTTTAAAGCCAGCCCGGCGTTGGTTCCCAGGATGTCGCCATACATTAGCACTTTGTCTAAGCCGCCTTTTAATTTCAACTCTCCGGTTGCATTCCCATGTATATTCTGAAAGCTATCGCCCATAACTGTATTCAGTAAAGCCAGGGAGAGCCCGTCAGCATCAATAGTAAAATCAAGGCTATCGTTTGACGGGAAATAGCTACCATACCCATAGAGCGTTTGGCGCGTTTCGTTTTCAACAATCAACTCCGACTGGATAGACTGAGAAGGGCGGTCCCATTTGCTCAACAGTGAAATGTTGCCCGCCGAAATGTCATTGTACCGAAAATCGTTGAGCTTAACATCCGACAGAAAGAGGGGCCGCTTATATAAGTCGATGAAACTGATCGTTCCGTCAAGTGTTCCGCTTAGCTTGTTTTCACTATTGGTTAATAGGTTTAAGTTATCCAGTTTGAACTGGTTAATTCTCATATCAACTTTGTCATCTTCGTTGTTGGAGACAACTCCGTTGAATGAAATAAACTGATTTTTATTGGACAGCATCAGGTTATCGATTTCAATTCGACTTGAATCGATTGCAATAGCTGCCGGGCTTATTTGCCAGAGGGTGTCGGCGACATAAATCTTACTTGGATCAATGCGGATGTCGACATGTTTTTGCCCATCCGGTTTCTGGCTAAAGGAGATATTCGATTCCACAGCTCCGCTGTAGGTTAGCACATCGTAATTGTTCCATACAAACTTGGTTTGCATCTCGTCATCTTTAGCCGAAGCCAGTAAAGCCAGGTTGTACAACTGTTCCTGATCTGCATAATTAAGTTCGTCGGCCCGGCTTTTGAATTCCAGCTTTTCTCCGCTGTGTACGGAAAGTGAATAACCCTTAACGGCCAGATTCTTGTACTGTACACTCGAGATCTCCGAATACAGGTCAATCTTGTTTTGAACCTCATTAATTGTTCCGGTGAGGTAGCCGTTGCTCATTCGCAACTGCGGATAGAAAATCCGTAAAACCGGTTCCATATCTTTAATTTCAGCATCTACTGAAAAGTTATTTTTCCCGCTGGTCTCCACATATGTTGTGTTGCTGGAAGGAAGAAAGCTATGGACCACATTTTCCAAGCTTTGCGGAAGCTGATTAAACTGGTATGTTCCATCAACTGCAATGTCCAAAAAATCGGAATTTAATTTTAATGAATTTTGGTTGCCAGAGCTTGTTTGAACTGATAGGCTATTCAAAAGAACTGTGTCTTGGTCGTAAATATAACTTCCATCATCAACAGCAATTAGACCCTTTATCTCATCAATATTATTACCTGTGAAGTTGGCATTGATGTGCATCGATAAATCTGATTTTTCGTGCTTATTATCCAGATTCAGTGCCCTTAGGTTCGCTTTGTTTAGCAGGAGCTGAAAGTCGTAGGCCGAGGAATCTTTGTCGGTATTGATTTTACCGCTAAAAGAACAATTCAGGTTGGGATCGTCAATCGACACTTTCCCTTCAAATTTATGATCTTGCATTAAGCCATCTAAGAGGATGCTTTTGTATTTGTAATTGTAAACCGAGATACTGTCAATTTTCCCGTTGACGGCAGCATTATAGGCCTCTTTTGAGGGATTGTAGCTTCCATCTACCTGACCGGCAAAGGTGAGTTTCCCCAATTGCTTCGTTTGCGTTAGTTTCCCAATGTCGAAATTAATAGTTCGAATGTGTCCTTTAATGTCGATCTGTTGATGGTCGCTATCTTCGGGTTTAAAAGACAGGTCGGTGTCAATTCGGCCAAATGCCGACCGGACTGTTCCATAAGCTACAAAGTCGTTCAAAAAGCCGGTAAAATTACCGTTATAGCGGATAACGCCAGCTTCATTTAAAATTGATGTAATATCCGGGTTTTCAGCGATCGTGCTGTTCGATTGTATGAGGCCTGAAATATCTTTGAAATCAACGGACGAATTAGCCAAATCAACTTGTATGAATGTGTTTTTCAAATCGGGAAGCCCGTTGAGATAAAAGTTACAGTTGATTGCTGTTGATTGACTGGCTTTCAGGCTCAGGTTTCGTCCTTTTAATTCGTTTATTTTCCCGAAAAGGTGCCCGGAAAACTCAAAATTTTGGTTCGTGGTTTTCAGTTCAGGTATAAAATTCCCCAGGTCTGCCAGGTTGATGATTGAACTTTCCAATTTCAGATCAATGCTGGTGTTGCTGAAATCATCTCCCGCCTTAAGTGCTCGTTGGTCCAAAAGTAAGTTAGCCTTCGAGATGGTCGACTTGTTCGTTCTTGCTTGAATGTTTGTGATTTTTATCCATCTTTTCTTCGACGTAAAATCAGCTCTTAAATCTTCCAGCTTTAGTAATTTATTATCATCAAGGTTCAGGTGATTTATGCGGAAGTAAATGGAATCTTTTTCAAGTGCTATATTGGATACGTCGAGATGAATGTTTCTCAAATCGATTAATTTACGGTCATTTTGACGATAATAGGAATAACCAACCTGTGCTTTGTCGAACAGGAAATTTTGACAAGTTATACCCCAGGCTGTCGAGTCTTTTTTTGCGGAGGACTTTCGGAGATGATCCAGTAAAAAACTATAATTGGGCAGATGATTTTCGTCGGTTGAGATGAAAAATTTCGTTCCCAGTAGACTTACCGATGACAAATTGAGTGTTCTTTTATTGAAGTTCAGCACATCGATATTGGCAATTAAATCGTCGATAAAGAGAAGGGTATCTTTATGCTGATCTTCTATATAAACTTCTTTTAATACAACTTTATTGAAAAAAGAGATGTCAACACGCTTTATACTAACCTTGGTCTCCAGCTCCCGGCTAAGCTTTTCTGTGATTTTATGAACGACAAAAGTTTGAACAACACTGGTTTGGAATGCCAGATAAGTTGAAAGAAGGAGCAGTAATAATACTCCGATAAACCAAACTGTTATTTTGAGTGTTTTTTTAATAATTTTGTCCCCTTATTTAGACGCAAAATAAACTAAAATCGGCGGATTCTTAAGTCCCTCAGGTGAAGTTTTGTGCTAAAAATGTACCAAAAAATTATGGATCAGAAAAAGGATATAATAATACTCGGAATTGAATCATCCTGTGATGATACTTCTGCTGCCGTATTAAAGAATGGCTATCTGTTGTCGAATGTTATTGCCAGTCAGAAAGTTCACGAAGCTTATGGCGGTGTTGTTCCCGAGTTGGCATCGCGTGCACACCAGCAAAATATCGTTCCTGTGGTCGATCAGGCGATCAAACAAGCCGGTATCGATCGAAAAGAAATATCGGCTGTAGCCTTTACTCGTGGACCTGGTTTGTTGGGCTCGCTGCTTGTTGGGACTTCATTTGCGAAAGGTTACGCATTGGCTGCCGGCATTCCGATGATTGAGATTAACCACTTGCAAGGGCATGTTTTAGCTCATTTTTTGAAAGAAGAGGGTGCTGAAAATCGTTCGCCTGAATTTCCGCATTTGTGTTTATTGGTGAGTGGGGGAAATTCGCAGATTATCCTGGTTAAAGATCACCTTGAGATGGAAGTTATTGGCCAAACGATTGACGATGCTGCTGGCGAGGCTTTCGATAAGTGTGCCAAAGTGATGGGGATGCCTTATCCGGGTGGTCCGCTGATTGATAAACTGGCCAAAGAAGGAAATCCGGATGCCTTTCAGTTTGCAAAACCGCAAATTAAGGATCTTGATTATAGTTTTAGCGGATTGAAAACAAGCTTTCTTTATTTTCTGCGTGACCAATTGAAGGAGAATGAAAACTTCATTGAAGAGAATAAAGCGGATTTGTGTGCTTCATTACAAAGGACGATTATCGATATTTTGATGAAGAAGCTGATTAAAGCCTGCAAAGAAACAGGTATACGCGAAGTGACCGTTGCTGGCGGGGTTTCGGCAAATTCCGGTTTGCAAAATGCCCTGCGTTTAGAGGCAAAGAAACGCCACTGGAACCTCTTTATTCCGAAGTTTGCTTTTACCATGGATAATGCTGCCATGATTGCGATGACCGGTCATTACAAATACCTGAAAGGTGAGTTTATAGGTCAGGAGGCCGTTCCTTTCGCACGAATGAACATCAAAGAATAATAAGCTGTTCTCTTTTTTCAGTTTTTGAATTTGTGATTTGAAGCTGAAGACTAAAATTATCTAAAGCAAACGAAAATGGAGAAACATAAAATTCGGGTGGTCCTTGTAACCGGATTTTTAGGTGCCGGGAAAACAACTTTCATCAACGAAGTAATTAAAAATCACCAGCATTTGAAGTTGGCCCTGGTCGAAAATGAGTTTGGTGAAAAGTCGATCGATCCGGATCTAATTGTGGGGATGCGTGCCGAGAATATCTTCGATTTAAGTAACGGTTGTATCTGCTGTACTATTTCAAACGAATTTTCGCTAACCTTGCTCGATCTGGCAGATAAAGCTGGTGAACTGGATTTCCTGTTGATTGAAACAACAGGTATTGCCGACCTGGCTAATGTTATTCGTCCTTTTTTCGACGATGATGATTTGAGGGAGCGTTTTGAACTTCAGGGCAGCATTTGTCTGGTGGATGCCCAAAATTTCGAGAAACAATTGGTGACTAATGAACAGCAGATGCAGGTGATTTTAAGTGATCTGCTGATTGTAAATAAAACAAGCGAAATCGACGCGAAGGGCTTGTCTTCATTGGAAAGACAGTTGTTAGCCTATAACAATTCGGCGCTGCTTTCGCACACGGATTTTGGCGTTTTATCTGATTTTTCACTGGAGGAATTTAGCGAAAAGGTGAGTGGTCGAATTGAAGAAAAACTTTTGCAACCCGTGATGTTTCGCCTGGTTGAATCGAAGAAATACAGCACTTTCACCCATCAGTTTACAGGTTTTATCGATTTGGACCGGTTTAAATACTGGTTTAACTATTATGCAGCCATTAATCAGCGGGAAATCTACCGGGTCAAGGGAATTTTAAGTGCTCAAAATTCTCCTTTTAAAACGATTGTCCAGGCTGTTGGCGGAGCTGTTTCTTATATGGATGGATCTTTCATGGAACCTGGCGAAGAGCCTGTCAATACGCTGGTTTTTATCGGAAGCGATATCGATCACGAACGTGTTGTTTACGAGCTAACGCATTATTTGGAAAATGAGTAGAACCATATTTCCCC
>NZ_JBZQJF010000211.1:0-2163 GCF_059905295.1 Mangrovibacterium sp. | reverse complement strand
TAGCACCGAAAGGTGAAAGACGTATGGGAGCCAATCCTCACGCAAACGGTGGTATGCTGCTTAGAGACCTTCGAATGCCGGATTATCGAGCCTATGCAACCAATGTACCCTTACCGGGTGTAACCGGAATTGGAGATACACGTGTATTAGGACGATTCCTTCGCGATGTAATTAAATTGAACAATGGACAAAATAATTTCAGAATCTTCGGGCCGGATGAAACTCTTTCCAACAGGCTGGGAGCTGTATTTGAAGTAACGAAACGACAATGGAAAGGCACAATGGTATCAAACGACGAATTCCTTGCACCGACCGGACGCGTTATGGAAATGCTTAGCGAGCACCAATGCGAAGGCTGGCTTGAGGGATATCTGCTCACGGGCAGGCATGGACTTTTTAATTGCTATGAAGCGTTCATCCACATAGTCGATTCGATGTTTAATCAGCATGCAAAGTGGCTGAAAGTAACAGCCCATCTTCCGTGGAGAAGAAAAATTTCCTCCTTAAATTATATTCTTGCATCACATGTGTGGCGGCAGGATCATAACGGCTTTACCCATCAGGATCCCGGTTTCATTGATCATGTTGTAAACAAAAAAGCCGAAGTCGTAAGAGTATATCTTCCACCCGATGCAAACTGCTTGTTATCTGTAATGGACCATTGCCTTCGAAGCCGTCATTATGTCAATGTAGTAATAGCCGGGAAACACCCGGCTCCGCAGTGGCTAAATATAGATGCCGCTATTAAACATTGTACGGAAGGCATTGGAATCTGGCAGTGGGCCAGTAACGACCAGGAAGTTACAACCGATGTAGTAATGGCCTGTTGTGGAGATGTACCAACGCTGGAAACACTGGCTGCTGTCTCAATTTTGCGTGAACATCTTCCTGATTTGAAGATCCGGGTGATTAATATAGTGGATCTGATGAAGCTTCAGCCACAAACAGAACACCCACATGGTCTAAATGATAAGGATTTTGATGATTATTTTACTAAAGATAAACCGGTCATATTCGCTTTCCATGCTTACCCATGGCTGATTCATCGCCTAACCTACCGCCGAACAAACCATGACAACATACACGTGCGCGGATACAAAGAAGAAGGCACTATAACAACGCCTTTTGATATGACGGTGATGAATGAGATGGATCGATTCCACCTTGTTATGGACGTCATTGATCGGGTGCCCAAGACGGGTGAAAAGGGCATCTATCTTAAACAGCAACTAAAAGACAAGCTTATCGATCACAAGCAGTATATCAAAAAATACGGTGAGGATATGCCGGAAGTAAAGAATTGGAAGTGGACAAATAAAAAAGCAAAATAGCATTTTAGAACGGATAAATATTTAGAGGAATCAATATGTCGACAGAAAGTGAAAAGTATAAATCGATGAAAGCCTCTGCTGTACTTGATGAATTAAAGAGTAATCAAAGTACTGGTTTAAGTGATACTGAAGCAAAGCAAAGGCTGGAAAAATACGGACTGAATGAAATAAGCGAAAAGAAAATAAATCCTATATTAAAATTCCTTGGTTATTTTTGGGGCCCAATTGCCTGGATGATTGAAATAGCAATTATTCTTTCTGCTCTTATACAACATTGGGAAGATTTCTGGATAATCTTTGCATTGCTGCTATTAAATGCAGTTGTCGGGTTCTGGCAGGAACACAAAGCCGATAATGCAATAGAGCTTTTAAAGCAAAAGCTTGCTCTTGAAGCAAGAGTTTTTCGCGACAGTAAATGGTCGAAGATTCCAGCCAAAGAATTGGTTCCCGGCGACATTATAAAAATTCGTTTGGGCGACAGCCTGCCTGCGGATGTAAAACTTCTAAAAGGTGAATATCTAATGGTGGATGAATCGGCTTTAACAGGCGAATCGCTTCCGGTTGAAAAACACGAATTTGATGTTGGTTTTGCCGGATCAATAGCCCGGCAGGGTGAAATGATAGCTGTTGTGGTTGCTACGGCAATGAATACGTTCTTCGGGAAAACAGCCAAACTTGTAGAGGAAGCAAAGACCCAGAGTCACTTTCAAAAAGCTATTATTAAAATCGGCGATTATCTTATAGTTTTAGCAATAATCCTTGTACTCGTTATTTTTGCAGTAGCAATGTACCGCCATGAAAGTTTTCTGGCCACATTGCAATTTGCTTTAGT
>NZ_JBZQJF010000210.1:0-30757 GCF_059905295.1 Mangrovibacterium sp. | reverse complement strand
TCACGAAGCGCTGTTTTCAATTTCAACGAATCGGTATCTTTTACACGACCACCTTCAATGAACAGATTCAAACTCCATTTGCCATTTTTTCCTTTCACCCAACCGAAGCGATCACCGTTACGCGAAAAATGATATTCACGGGCAGGCTCCAAATCGTAACCCAGGTACTTATTTAATTCAGCCTTAAACCAGTCCAAGCCCAAGCGGTCGATCGTATATTTCAAACGAGCTTGCTTCCGGTTTTGGCGATTACCATTGTCTTTTTGCACCAGGAGAACTTTCTCTGCCACATCAACGGCCTTATCAGGAGTAACAAAACCGATAACATCGCCCAATCGCGGATAGGTTTCCGGCACGCCAAACGTAGAACCAAAACCACCTCCAACAACCACATTATAACCAACCAGCTTTCCGTTTTCCTGAATTGCGATAAACCCCAGGTCCTGAGAGAAGACATCAACATCATTATAAGGAGGAACAGCTACACCAATTTTAAACTTACGAGGCAGATAACGATCACCATAGATTGGCTCAATATCTTTCTTACCATCGACTAATAGTTTTTCATCCAGCCATATTTCGTGATAAGCCGTTGTTTGAGGTGTCAAATGTGCCGAAATATCACCGGCCAACTTGTAGGTCTGTGCATGAATTTCAGACTCCTCCGGATTGGCAAACGACATGACGTTTCGGTTTACATCGCCACAGGCGGCTATGGTATCCATCAGAGCTGCATTAATTCCCTGTATCGTTGACTTCAGTTTTCGTTTGATAACACCATGCAACTGAAAAGCCTGACGAGTAGTTAACTTCAATGTTCCATTAGCGTGTGTGTCAGCTAAACGATCCATCTGCAACCATTGCTCACGGCTCGCAATACCTCCCGGCAAGCGAACACGAATCAGGAACGACCAGGCTGGCTCCAGTTTTTGCTGTTTACGCTCCTTCTCCAAGTCACGGTCGTACTGCTGATAAATACCATGAAACTTCGACAATTGCGTATCACCATCCGCGATGGCTCCTGTTACCGGGTCGGCTAAACTTTCCTCCAAAGTGCCTCTCAGGTAATTACTATCATATTTCAGTTTTTCAACTTCGGATAACTTGCTCCAATCAATTTGCTCACTCATGATCTTCTTTATTAAGGTCGATAAGTATTTATACTTACAATATAAGCTTTAATACCCACCATGTCAAGTGCATTGACAATTATTAAATGTTTTATTTAAGATTTTTAGCTCTTTATCTATCCAGAGCTCAATTTCACAGTGAATTATTAATAAACATCAGCCTGGAACCGCTTCTCTTTCTTCAGCTTTTTAAAATAGTCCCGAGCCTGCTCTTCACTTAATCCTCCTTGATTCTGAATAATATCCAGTAAGGTTTTCTGCACATCTTTAGCCATATGCTTCATATCGCCACAGAGGTAAAAGCTTGCGCCGTTTTGTAACCAATCGAAGATTTCCTTCTGCTGTTCAGCTAAACGATGTTGGACATAGATTTTCTGCTCCTGGTCGCGCGAGAATGCCAAATCAATTTTTTCAAGCACACCCTTTTTAAGGTATTTCTGCCATTCAACCTGGTAAAGAAAGTCTGAATAGAAAGTTCTTTCACCAAAGAACAACCAGCTCTTACCTTTGCGCTTTTCTACTTCACTTTGCTGTATAAATGCTCGGAATGGAGCAATCCCGGTACCAGCCCCAACCATGATAATTGGCGTTTCTTCATTCTCCGGCAAACGGAATCCCGGGTTTCGTTCGATGTAAACCGGCACTTCTCCCTCAATAGCAATTCGATCGGCCAGATAAGTTGAAGCAGCTCCTTCCCGATCACGACCTTTATTTTCGTAACGCACTGTTGCAACTGTTATATGAACTTCGTCGCCAACAGCATCCTGACTTGAAGAAATGCTATACAAACGAGCCGGGAGAGGTCTCAATAAATCAATCAATTCCTGTGCATTCAGTTCAGCTGGAAATTCCGTCAATAAGTCCAAAATATCGTGTCCCCACAGGTATTGATCCAAAAGTTCATCGTCTTCAAGAATTTTAGCGACTTCGACATTACCGGTTATATCCGCATACTTTTGAATAACATCACGATTTAGTAAGGTAATCTCAACCTGGTGTCGCAACGCAATATGAAGCGGGAATTCTTTCTTCTTCACCACAACATTGATTTCCGGATTCAGCTGTAATTGCTCAATGATGTTATCTACCAGCACCGGCGGATTATCAGCCAGCACCCCCAAAGAATCCCCCGGCTGGTAAACAATACCTGAATCAGCCAGATCCAATTCAACATGGTATACTTCCTTATCCGAATCACGACCGGTAATTTTCACTTTGTCGATTACCGATGCCCGGAAGGGATTTTTCTGATTGTAAACTACGGCTTCTTCATCAGGAGCTGAACTTGTTGCCGCATTCACCACTGCAGGCTGAGCTTCTGCCAGTTTCTCAAGAATAGCATTCATCCAGGTGTTAGCATCCTCTTCATAGTCAACATCGCAAGTCACAATCGGGAACAACTCTTTGGCTCCAGCTTTCTTCAGAGCATGGTCGATATCCAGACCTGTTTGGCAGAAGAGCTTATAACTTTTGTCACCCAAGGCCAACACCGAAAAGTTCAGATTCGGCAATTTCGGTGCACGCTTTCCTGTTACAAAACGATGGAAATCCTCCGCCATTTCCGGTGGTTCTCCTTCCCCATGCGTACTTACCACAATCAATACATTCTCTTCTTTTTCCAACTGCTTCGGATTGTAATCATCCATGGCAATAACCGTTGACGAGATGGACTTCTGCTCCAATAGGCCAGACAATTTCTTAGCAATACCTTCACTGCGTCCTGTGTGCGATCCAAACAGAATAGTCAATTTTAATGAAGAAGCCACAGTCTGTACCTGGGCTGCTACGGCTGCCGAACTAAAAGACGAACTATAGCTTGAAGACAAACCTTGAAAATAGCCGTTCAACCAAATAATCTGTTCGGGAACAGCTCCTTCCAGTAATTGCTCAAGAGCTTTAGCCTGGTTCGGATTTAAGGGATTCAATTTGATACTCATTTGTTATGTTGTTTTATAAATTTTTCGTTCTATTCAGGTAGTTAAATGTGATATTCAATATCCGACTGATCAATCCGTCCAAATCGGATCTTATTCCAGGTACGCTCGTGCAGGTAATACAGGAACATTTTGGTGAATAGCTCGACTCCTCCAATGGTTACAGCAAAATCCAACTTGCCGGTTACCAACCAGGCGATCATCATGGTATCAATCGTCCCGACTGTTCTCCACGATATCGACTTCACTATGCTACGGTAAGGTTTTTCTCTCATGATGTGTTGTATTTTATTTTTTAAATCTTGCTTTGAGTAAATGACAAAAAAAAGCCCCTCTGCATGTTTGCAGAAGGGCTTCAGTTTATATTTTGCGATATGCTATACCAATATCAACTCCTTTCCTTCTGCAAAAAAGAACAACAACACATACACATCATCATGTTTGCGTTATAAGTGGTCATATTTACAGAAGTATTCAAGTACATGGTTTTAAAATAGCTTATTTTCGATCTTTAATTTATCTCTTTTCTCCGGTTCGAAATCCTTCGTTTTTAATATCGGATAAAGAACTCTGTTTGTGATTTATTTTGCAAATATAGAACTTAAATCGACATTTCGACAAACTTCAATATAAATTTTTCACGATTTTAACATTGAAATTTCTTAAAACTCTAAATAACACTTCCCTACTAAATACGAAACTATCACAATTTGTTTCGTATTAATTTCATTTTATTATTTTTGTGACAAAAATCACACAAGAATGAAAAACGCTAAATCCTGCGAAACAATTGAGGAAGTCCGGGCAGCAATCGATAAGATTGATCGTCAGGTAATGGAGCTGTTGGCCAAACGTCAGGAATATGTGCATGAAATTATTCGGTTTAAAACAGATACCGAAAGCATCGTGGCTCAGGATCGGCAAAATCAATTGTATGAGCAACGCCAAAAATGGTCTGAAGAATTGGATTTATCGCCGGAAATGATCGACGAAATCTTCAAGACTATGGTACGCCACAACATTCTGAAGGAAATGGAGCTTCATAAACAAACAAAAATTAGTTAATCAGATTCGATGTATAAATCAGACATTAAGGTAGTAGATTGCACTGTTCGCGATGGTGGATTGATGAACAAGTGGCAATTCGATGATAAATTTGTAAAAGGTGTATATGATGCTTGTGTTGAAGCAGGCGTTGATTATATGGAAATTGGCTACATCAGTAGCGAAAAAGCATTCAACCGCAACGAAGTCGGTCCCTGGAAATTTTGCGCAGACAGCGATCTGCGTCGGATCATGGGAAATAACGATACCAACCTGAAAATTTCGGCAATGGCCGACATCGGCCGGATTGATCTGGACGATATTCCGCCGGCAAGCGAAAGCTTAATTGACATGATGCGGGTAGCCTGCTACGCACATCAAACCGACAAAGCGATTGAGTTGGCACACCATTGTATGGACAAAGGTTATGAAACTACGATTAACCTGATGGCTGTGTCGAAAGTTAACGAACGTGATTTGGACGAAGCACTTGCTGATATTGCCGAATCGCGTGTACCGGTATTTTACCTGGTTGACAGCTTTGGTAGCATGTACTGCGAATCTATTGAGCACCTGCTAAAAAAATACAAGGCTGCATTGCCTGAAAAAGAAATTGGTATTCACGCCCACAATAACATGCAATTGGCTATGAGCAACACCATCACTGCACTGATGGGTGGAGCAACTTACCTGGATGCAACTTTACTTGGAATGGGACGCGGTGCCGGTAACTGCCCGATTGAAATTCTGACAGCATTTCTGAAAAACCCGAAATATCGCTTGTTACCTCTATTAAAAGCGATCCAGGAACAAGTTTTACCCTGGCAGCAAAAAATTGACTGGGGTTATCATGTTCCATACCTGGTTACCGGAGCACTGAATGAGCATCCTCGAAGTGCTATGGCTTGGATGGATTCGGAACGCAAGGATGATTTCGTAGCTTTCATGAAAGAAATGCACGATTACGAATAACATTCCTTTTCAAACAGAACCTTTTCTCACATCTCACAATAAACCATAACCTGAAAAAAAGGACCCTTCTCTAAACCGAAGGGTTTTTTTGTGCTCTAATTTGACGTTTTCAGTCTTAACTTAAACTTTCTTTTACTGAATTTGTCTAATTTTCAGAATCAATTACCTTCGATTTAGAAAACTTTTGCGATTCACTAAAATCGATGTAAAAACTAAAAGTTATATGAAAAAATTAAGCATTTTTCTTTTCCTGTTTGTATTGATGGGAATATCTCAGGCACAGGCTCAGTTCTTCAAAAAATTAAAATCGGTAGTAGAGGAAGCTGTTGTTGTCGACAGTACCCAAACGACCAACAGCGAAGCAACACAAACTGAAGCTACCACAACCGATCAATCAACTGCAACAACAGATGCAGAAGTAGACTACACCGAAGAAGAAGCAAACTCGGGCATTAAAGAAGCCTTGCTTAACGGCGTAACAAAAACAGTAGCCCAGGTGTCCAAGGAAAACGGATACTTTGGCGACGAGCTCATTAAAATTCCATTTCCTCCGGAAGTGCAAACAATCGAAACCAAACTGCGTGCAATCGGAATGGGCGATTTAGTTGATAAAGCGGTACTCTCAATGAACCGGGCCGCTGAAGATGCAGCATCTACAGCCACCGATATTTTTGTTGGTGCCATTAAGGAAATGACAATTACTGATGCTACCAACCTGGTTTTGGGAAGCGACACTGCAGCGACACATTATTTAAAGGTACATACCACCGATGAGCTGACAACCGAATTCAGTCCAATCGTCAACAACTCGTTGCAGACCGTTAATGCGACTAAATATTGGGGCGATGTTGTCAATACCTACAATCAACTACCACTGGTAAAAAAAGTGAACCCTGATTTAGGTGCTTATGTGACTGAAAAAGCCATTGATGGTATGTTTGTAAAAATTGCTGAACAGGAAAAAGCCATTCGCAAAGATCCGGTTGAGCAAACATCATCGTTATTGAAAAAGATTTTCAATTAGCAAACAGATTACCGGATTATTCGACTTTTCAATGTACTGACTGTAGGGATCCGATCTTTTCGAGAGATCGGATCCCTATTTGCTTTATCCGGGGATGCTATCTCTTTTTCGGTTCCTGGAAATGTTTTGCCGGGCAAGGGAAATGTTCCGTCGAACAATGCAAACAGGCTGTCAAACGAAGGCAATGTTCTGCCGGACGAGGAAAAAACGTTATCGGACAATGAAAACATTCTGTCGGATGAGGGAAAAAAGAGATATTGAGCAGGCCTACTCCCTCACCCACTCCAGGCGGTTATCAATCCGATGGACGATCTTTCCGTTATCAATCAGCCAGCGAATCACGTCAATCAGTTCATCTTCCTGTTGATCAATTTCAAAGATTAACTCTTCAAACAAAAGTGGTTCGTGCAATAGCTCCTCCAGCTGCTTACTGACTTTTTCCAGCTCCAGCTGACTCAATCCCAGCCTATTTTGCTCCATACAGATATCACATTTACCACAACGAACCGATGTTTTTTCACCAAAATACTCCAGCAAAATCTGGCTTCGGCATTTCAACTTACCAAACGAATAATTCAACATGGCATCAATGCGTCGCTGGTAGTCCGCTTTTCGATCGGTATAGTTTTCCTTGGATATCCGCAAACGCTCGGGATCAATACGTTCCCTGGTGAAAATAATAAACGGAGTCTTTTTGCGGGGAATATAATGAATGATCTTGTTTGAACTCAGCAAACTTAGGTAGCGCTTAATAATTTCCTCGGAGATATTAGCCCGTTTGGCCAGTAATTCCTCATTAATACTGACGTAATTTGTAAACAGGGCCGAGTAAGAGCGCAGCAAAAGTTTGATAAAACCATCGTACCTGGCATTGGCAACCTGAAATTTATACAATTCGTCGCGCCCAACCAGGAAATGCACCTTGCTTGGGTTGTCCAGCTCTTCGGTCAGTTCGAGATAGCCTTCACGCTGAAGTATTTTCAGGCAACTAAGCACCATTTGAATTTGCATATTGTATCGACTGCAAAAGTCACCAATCTTAAAATCCATAATCTGATCTTGCCCGTAACCAATGGCCAGTTGAAAATAATTTCCCAGCGCCTGGTAAACCCGTCGAATAACCTCCACAGGTGGAAAAGCTTTTTCGACCTGCTTTTTTAGTGCCCGTTCATCAGATTTTGCCGCTATGAGAACTGCAAAAGCCCGCTTCTCGTCCCGGCCGGCCCGACCTGCTTCCTGAAAATACGCTTCAGGTGAATCGGGAGGTCCCATGTGAATTACAAAACGCACATCCGATTTATCAATCCCCATTCCAAAAGCATTGGTCGCTACAATCACGCGGGTTTTGCCATTCTTCCAGTTTTCCTGCTTTTGTGCCCGGCTTAAGGCGGTTAAGCCCGCATGGTAATAGTCGGCCGAAACCTTATTTTGCCGCAAATAATCGGAAATCTCTCGCGTTAATTTTCGGCTCCGAACATAAACGATTCCGGTACCTTTAGCGCGTTGTACCGACTGCAATAAATACTGTAACTTATCTTCCCGTTCGCGAACCAGGTAAGCCAGGTTTTCACGAAAGAAGCTCTTTTGAAGGACATTCTCTTTTTCAAACAGCAATTGCTGCTGAATGTCTCCCACAACTTTGGGAGTAGCCGTAGCCGTTAGTGCCAGCACAGGAATTCCCGGCAACAATTTCCGCAATTCCTTGATTCGCAAATAGGAAGGACGAAAGTCATATCCCCACTGCGAAATACAGTGCGCCTCATCAACCGCAATCAGGTTGATTTCCATTTGCGACAAGCGCTCCCGGAACCTTTCAGTAGCAATACGCTCGGGAGATAAATACAAAAATTTATAATCCCCCCATGCGGCATTATCAAAAGTCAGCTTGACTTCCTGAGCACTCATTCCTGAATGAATAGCCAAAGCACGAATTCCTTTTTTATGCAAATTCTCCACCTGGTCTTTCATCAACGATATCAGTGGAGTAACAACCAGACAAAGCCCCGGCTTCGCTAAACTGGCCACTTGAAAAGTAATGGATTTACCACCGCCTGTTGGCATAAGCCCCAGCGTATCCTTTCCCGATGCAACCGACTCAATAATCTCCTCCTGCAAAGGCCTAAAATTCGGATATCCCCAATATTTCTGAAGTATTTCCCTGTAAACAGTCACCTTATAACTAATTTTGAAAAGTTATTTATCAAACTTTTCGTAGCGAAATTTATGTAATTCCTATTGCTGATGCAAATTGCAAAGTAAAACTAAAATCTGCATATTTTTCGTAGCTTTGAGTACAGTTCAATTTAAAACCTACATCATGCCATTTCATTCCGATAAAGTAATTTCCGAGGGATTAACATTCGACGATGTACTTTTAGTCCCTGCTTATTCTGAGGTTTTACCGCGCGATGTAAACCTGAGCTCCTGGTTCACCCGCTCAATTAAACTAAACACTCCGGTTGTGAGCGCTGCAATGGATACAGTTACCGAAGCACCTATGGCCATTGCTATGGCACGCGAAGGTGGAATCGGCGTTATTCATAAGAACATGACCATCGAAGAACAAGCCAGACAGGTAATTTCAGTGAAACGAGCTGAGAATGGTATGATCTTCGATCCAATTACCATCGGGAAAGAAAAAAAAGTTGTTGATGCGATGGAGTTAATGAAGAATTACCGAATTGGTGGAATCCCGGTTGTGGAAACTGATGGAACACTTGTAGGCATCGTAACCAACCGCGACCTTCGCTTCGAGAACGATTTGAGTAAACCAATTTCGCAAGTGATGACCAGCGAAAACCTGATTTACACAACCGAATCCACAGACTTGATGCGGGCTTCGGAAATTTTGCAAAAACATAAGATTGAAAAGCTGCCGGTAGTCGACAAGAATAATAAGCTGATTGGCTTGGTAACCTATAAAGACATAACCAAAGCTAAGGACAAACCGCTCGCCTGTAAAGATGAAAAAGGTCGCTTGCGTGTTGCAGCCGCTGTTGGCCCGGGAGCAAACACCATGGATCGCATTGACGAACTGGTCAAAGCACAGGTTGACGCTATTGTTATCGATACAGCTCACGGACATTCAAAAGGAGTGCTGGAATTACTGAGAAAAGCAAAAAACAAGTATCCGGGAAAAGACTTTATTGCCGGAAATATTGCCACCGCCGAGGCAGCAACCGACTTGGTACTGGCCGGAGCCGATGCCGTAAAAGTTGGAATTGGACCAGGATCCATCTGTACCACCCGCGTTATTTCAGGCGTTGGTATTCCTCAATTATCAGCAATCTACAGTGTGGCCAAAGCATTAAAAAGCAGTAAAATTCCGGTCATCGCCGATGGAGGGCTTCGCTACTCTGGCGATATTGTCAAAGCTCTAGCTGCCGGTGCCAGCTCCGTTATGGCCGGTTCTCTGTTTGCCGGCGTGGATGAGTCGCCCGGTGAAACTATTATTTTCCAAGGTCGGAAATTTAAAACTTACCGGGGCATGGGCTCCGTTGAAGCGATGCAGGCCGGATCAAAAGACCGCTACTTCCAGGATTTGGAAGATGACGTTCGCAAACTGGTTCCAGAAGGAATTACCGCACGGGTTCCTTATAAAGGCTCACTCTACGAAGTGCTCTACCAATTGATCGGCGGGCTTCGTTCGGGTATGGGCTATTGCGGCGCTCCAAACCTTGAAGCGTTGAAAAATGCTAAATTTACACGAGTAACAAATAACGGTGTACAGGAAAGTCACCCGCACGATGTAGCAATCACCCGGGAATCACCCAATTACAGTTCCCGTTTATAAAGGATGATAAACACATGACAGTGAAAACTTATTCCCGACTTTTAATCTTCAGCCATCTTTTGATGGCTTTCTCTTTTACCGGATGGGCACAACAGGAAACCATACTGACCATTGACGGGCTTCCAGTGTCCAAAGCAGAATTTGTAAGCCTTTACCAGAAAAACAACCAAAGCTTAATCGACGACTCCTTAAAAACAACCCCGGAAGAGTATCTCGATTTATTCATTAATTATAAACTCAAGGTATTTGAGGCCGAGAAGCAAGGGTTGGATACCCTAAGCTCGTTTCGAAAAGAATTTGGAGACTACCGGGAAAAATTGGCCAAACAATTTTTGAACTACACTGACCTGACAGATTCCGATTTACAGCAAGCCTACCAACGCATGTGTACCGAGCTTAATGCGTCTCATATCTTGCTTCGAACGCCGCCCAATGCAAGTCCGGAACAAGATTCCGCAGTTTTCAAACGATGCCTGCAAATTCGGACTGAAATTATGAACGGAGCTGATTTCGCAGAAATGGCTACCCGATACAGCGAAGATCCCTCGGCCCGGAAAAACCAAGGGAGTTTAGGTTATTTCACGGCTTTCCAAATGGTGCCTCAATTTGAAGACGCTGCCTTTAAGCTAAAACCCGGAGAAATTTCGATGCCTGTGCAATCCCAATTTGGCTATCACCTGATCAAACTAAACGACAAGCGACCAAATCCGGGACAAATACAAGTTGCCCATATTATGAAGCGCTTACCGGCCAATGCAAGTCCCCAAGAAATTACAGTCGCTAAAAACTTGTTGGATAGCTTAAAATTGCGCATTGAAGCCGGTGACGATTTTGCACAACTGGCGCAGCAATTCTCCGACGATAAAAATTCAGCCAACAAAGGTGGGCTTCTACCCTACTTTTCATCGTCAGGCATCGATCCCGATTTTGCCACTGCAAGCTTTGCACTACAAAAAGATGGTGATCTCTCGGATATCATCAGAACACCCTATGGGCTGCATCTTATTGAGCGGATTCACTTAAAACCCGTTCCACCCTTTAGCGATGTGAAAGATTTACTGACGGAACGGTTACGCAGCAATGCGATTTTCACCCAACAAAAACACGATCAGTTCATCGAAAAACTAAAGAAGAGTTACACAATAATTGAAAATAAAGAATTAAAAGCCAGACTTCTAAAAACGCTGCAAAGTAACACGGATACCATTAAACTTCAACCGGAAGACGAATGGCTATTCAAAATTGACACAATCACCTTCAGCAAGAATAATTTTATTGCAGCCTGGGAAAATCATCAAAAGCCGGAAAGCCCACTGGATTTTTACAACAATTATCTCGACGAAAACCTGATCGGTATTGAAGATCAAAATCTTGAGCGTAAAAATCCGGAATTCAAATCCTTGATCGACGAATATCACGATGGTATTTTGCTTTTCAACCTCATGGAGAAACAAGTTTGGAACAAAGCAATGCAGGATACAACCGGCTTACGTGCTTTTTATAGTAAACACCCGGATCTGTTTAAATGGGATACCCGATTCGATGGTTGGGCTATTCGATGCAACAATCAGGACGTGAGGGACTACATTGATCAGATTTTTGCTGAAGACCCGTCTATTTCGAAAGATGAATTGATGGATTTATTGAATTTGAATTATAAAAACCAGGCTGTCGTACAAAAAGGTATCTTTGCACAAGGCCAAAATGAACTGGTAGATTACTTGGTTTGGGACAAGAATAAACCACTCAATTTTAAAGATGGTCTGCATTTTGTTCGTGGAGACCTGGCGCCACCAAAAGCAAAAAAATTGCAAGAAGCGCGAGGTCAGTACGTAGCGGCCTACCAGGATGAGTTGGAAAAAGAATGGATTAAAGAGTTGCGCAACAAATACAATGTGAAAGTAAACAGGAAAGTCTTAAGAACAATAGAAAGTATAAAATGAAAAACTACCTCGTATATTCACTCTTCGCAGGTTTAATCATGAGTGCATGCACCCCAAAAGCTCCGGATAAAACACCGGTTGCCAAAGTTGGTGACAACTACCTTTACCTCGAAGATCTGTCAAAGGTAATTCCACAAACACTTAAAGGAGCCGACAGTACCTTATGGGTGGACGACTTCATCCGAAAATGGGTTGAAAACGAATTAATGGTCCTAAACGCTGAACAGAATCTCTCCGACGAGCAGAAAGACGTTCAAAAAGAATTGGATGAATATCGGAATTCCTTGTTAACCTTCCGATACAAGAAAGAACTGATGGCTCAAAAAATGGATACTGTCATTACAGAATCGGACATCAAAGCTTATTACAGCAAAAATTTGGATCGTTACAAATTGAAGGACGACATCGTAAAGGCCATCTACTTTAAAATACCGCTTGAAGTTGCCAAACCGGAGATCTTAAAATCATTGAGTAAATCGGATGATCCGGACAACTTAAATCAACTGAACGAATACGGAATACAATACGCCAAAGTGTTCGACCGTTTTGGCGACAAGTGGGTCAGTTGGTCAACCTTGAAAAACCAAATACCGGAAGAAATTAACATAGATCAACAAATTTTAAGAAGAAACAAGTTTATTGAAAGCAGCGATACAGATTATTATTACTTTATTTGTATCCGCGATTTTCGGGAGAAGGGCGATATTGCTCCTGTTGAGTATGTCGAAGATGAAATTCGCAATATTCTTTTGAACGAAAGAAAAATTCAATTTCTAAAAAATATTGAGGAAGACGTTTATAAAGAAGGACTCGCTTCGAATAAATTTAAAATATATAATATCAAAAAATAGAATAGATATGTTCAAAAAAGCTTTGGCTGTTTTTATGATGATCATCTGCTTCTCAGGCAGTTACTCGCTATATGCTCAGGATAAAATCATTGATCAGATTGTAGCCCAGGTTGGTAGCAATATCATCTTAAAATCAGACATTGAGGAAATGTACCGCAACAACCAGGCGCAGGGGATTACCTCGGATGGTGATATGAAGTGTGAAATTTTGGAAGATTTATTAGTTGAAAAATTATTGGTTGCGGAGGCACAGCTGGATACCAACATTGTGGTTACCGACAGCCAGATCAACCAACAGCTGGATCAACGAATGCAATATTTCATCAAAAACCTGGGATCGGAAAAAGCAGTTGAAGATTATTTCGGTAAATCAACCGTCGAGATTAAGGCAAGTTTGCAGGAGACCATCAAAAACCAGCTATTGACGCAACAAATGCGCAGCTCAATCATTAAAGATGTAAAGATTACGCCGGCTGAAGTACGCTATAAAGTGCGAAACGCAAACCCGGAAGATCTCCCCATGGTTGAGCCCCAGGTTGAATACGCACAAATCAGTGTTTACCCTCCAATATCTATTGAAGAAGAAAACCGGATTAAAGCTCGTCTTCGCGATTTCAAAAAGCGAATTGAAAACGGCGAAAACTTTGCAACCTTAGCGGTTCTATACTCCGAAGGACCTTCTGCACCAAATGGCGGTGAGTTGGGTTACATGGGGCGCGCCCAGCTGGATCCGGCTTACGCTGCTGCAGCTTTTAACCTAAGAGGCGACCGCATTTCGAATGTGGTAAAAAGTGATTTCGGTTATCACATTATTCAGTTAATCGACCGACGAGGTGAGCAAATAAATACTCGCCACATCATTTTAAAACCGAAACCATCGGCAAAAGCAATGCAAGATGCTTCCACCCGGTTGGACAGTTTAGCTTCGGCCATACGCCGAAATAAAATTTCGTTTGAAGATGCTGCCCTGCACTACTCGGCAGACAAAAATTCCCGTAACGGTGGTGGTATCGCTATCAACCCTTACAATATGTCTTCAAAATGGAAGAAACAAGAACTGGATCCGGATATAAGTAAAGTATTGGATAAATTAAAGGAAAATGAGATTTCTGATCCGTTTCAAACGATCGATGATAAACAACGTACAGTCTTTAAGATTGTTAAACTGATTAATCGCAGCAAGGAACACCGTGCGAACCTTCAGGATGATTACCAGCTGTTAGCGGATATGTACCTGAAGCAAAAGCAGGAAGATGCACTCAATAAATGGATCGCCGAGCGTCAGGAAAAAACCTATATCCGCATCGATGATTCGTATGTAAACTGTAACTTCAAGTTTAAAAACTGGATAAAATAACCCATTCGCCATGGTAAACTTCAAAAACGAGGTTGAAGCAGTTGATTCGTTATCCTCAAAAATGCAGGCTCTGCAGACTGAGATCAAAAAGCGAATCTATGGACAGGACGAAATTGTTAAGCAAGTTTTGGTTTCGATGTTTAGCCGGGGACATTGCTTATTGATTGGTGTTCCCGGACTTGCCAAAACCTTGTTGGTGAATACCATTGCCGAAGTTTTTAATCTGAAGTATAGTCGGATTCAGTTTACCCCCGACCTGATGCCTTCTGACATCATCGGAACTGAAATTCTGGATAAAGAGCGACAATTCAAATTTGTTCATGGTCCGTTGTTTGCCAACATTATTTTAGCTGACGAGATTAACCGAACACCGCCTAAAACACAGGCTGCACTGCTGGAAGCCATGCAGGAACGCGCAGTCACAGCAGCAGGGCAACGTTTCAAACTCGACAAGCCATTTTTCGTGCTGGCAACACAAAACCCGATTGAACAGGAAGGTACCTATCCCCTTCCGGAAGCTCAACTCGACCGTTTCATGTTTTCAATTTGGTTAGATTATCCCAAATTTGAAGATGAACTGACCATTGTAAAAAACACAACTTCACCGCAAACAACGCAGTTGAGCGAAATCATTTCGGCTGAGGAAATCCGCTATTTTCAGGATTTAATTCTAAAAATTCCGGTTAACGACAATGTACTTCGCTACGCTGTTAGCTTAGCTGCAAAAACACGTCCCGGGACCGAATTAGCTGATCCGATTACGGACAAATATATGAAATGGGGAGCTGGACCAAGAGCCTCGCAATATTTGATCTTAGGCGCGAAAACACATGCCGCGTTCAACGGGAAGTATTCTCCCGACATTGAAGATGTTCAGGCTGTTGCTAAAAACATTCTTCGTCACCGAATTATCAAGAACTATAAAGCAGAAGCAGAAAATATTTCTGTCGATCAACTCATCGAAAAATTGCTGTAACTAAAACCGGCCCATGTCTCATTCTGGTCACAAATTTCAACTTCTCTTGTTCCTCATTTTAACACTGCCTTTTGGCCTGATGGCACAAAACAAGGCGGAAGTCAAAATTGTACAAGCAGATACCTGGAAGAATAACCAAAAAATTATCAAAAATGCCAACCGCTTGTTGGGTAATGTAATCATTGATCATGCTGACATTCGGATGTGGTGCGACAGCGCCTATATGTATACCGATACCAGTATTGTTGATGCTTTTGGTCAAGTACATATTCTGAAAGCGGACACATTAAATATGTATGCCCGGTATATTCGTTACAATGGCGATACTAAATGGGCCTTAGCTCACGGAAATGTGAAACTAATCAATAAAGATGTCACGCTGACTACCGATACCCTGAACTACGATATGAATAATGGTATTGGTTACTACGACGACTATGGAACCGTTCAGGATAGTAGTAATACACTGAACAGCCAAATTGGAGAATACTACACACGTCTGGATAAAATCTACTTTAAAAAAGATGTTGATGTTACGACCGACACCTATAAAATGATTTCGGACACACTGGTTTACCAGCCCCAATCCGGAATCACATCGATTGTTGGTCCAACCACTATTTTTGACGATAAAGATACGCTGATAGCTACTTCCGGATTTTATAACACGAAAACCGGCGATGCAGAGTTACACCAATTTCCGTTAATTAAAACTGACGGACGTAACATCACCGCAAAATCAATTTATTACAACAAGCAAACGGGCGACGGACTGGCTGTTGGCAATGCAAAAATCCAGGATTTTGAAAACCGAACAATCGTAAAAGGAAACCGGATTACCTACAACGAAATTAAACAGCAATCGCTGGTGAACGATTCGGCCCTGGTGATGTTCTATTCGCCTCAGGACACCTTGTTTATGCACGCCGATACGTTGAAAACAGTTCCGGATACCATCCCCGATCAAAAGATCGTGCAAGCCTATTTTAATGTAAAATTTTACCGACGCGACTTACAGGGAAAATGTGATTCGCTGGTCTACTATACCAACGATTCAACACTTTGCCTTTACCACGCTCCCGTCCTCTGGTCTGGTGACAACCAGATGACCGCTGACTATATGGAATTGATTCGGAAAGATTCCATCAATCAGGAATTCGAGATGAAACAGAATGCATTCATCATTGCTCGTGAGGACAGCATCCGCTTCAACCAAATAAAAGGCCGAAACATGAAAGGCTATATCAGAGGGAATGATTTATACCGGATTGATGTAGATGGAAACGGACAGAGTGTCTACTATGCCAAAGATGCCAGCGGCCTGATTGGATTGAATAAGGCCCAAGCCAGCACAATCCAGATTGGATTAAAGGAAAGTAAAGTAACCCGAATTTCGTTCTATACGACACCCGACGGACAACTGGTGCCCTTAGCCGACATCTCGGAGCTCGACAAGCTACTACCCGGCTTTAAGTGGCAAGAAGACATTCGCCCCAAAAGCATAAAAGATATCTTTATAAACAAAAAATAGCAGGAGGTCATCCTGCTATTTTTTGTTATAAGTAATGTGAATTAATACTCATCTTCATTGAAGAAAAAGTCATCCTTGCTCGGATAATCCGGCCAAATGTCTTCAATGCTTTCATAAACTTCTCCTTCATCCTCTATTTCCTGTAAATTTTCAATTACTTCAAGAGGAGCGCCCGAACGAATTGCAAAGTCAATCAATTCATCTTTAGAGGCTGGCCATGGTGCATCTTCCAATTTTGATGCTAGTTCTAGTGTCCAGTACATATTCGAGGGTATTTTTAGTTTTTATTTAGCTTAACTTTTTATGATTTTGCGAATATAGAAAAAAATAGTACATGCACAACAAAAAATTAGTTTATCTCTTATCCCCCGAAATCCAAGGGGTTTCAGCCACTTTTTTGTCAAGATTAAGCTTGCGGGACAGCACAAAAAGGTAGTCTGAAAGACGATTTACATACTTAGCCAGGTTCCGATCCACTTCTGTCTTCTCTGCCAGTTCCACAATACGTCGCTCTGCCCGTCGGCAAACCGTACGGGCTACATGAGCAAATGCAGCCGTCTGGCATCCTGTTGGCAAAATAAAATGATTCAGTTGGGGCAAAACTTCGAACATTCGATCCATTTCCTTCTCTAGCAATTCAATGTCTTGTTCAGTACAGGGAATTTGCTTTTTCAAATCCCCGGCATTCTCATCCATGGCCAAATGGGCACCAATCACAAACAACTTGTTCTGCACATCAGTCAACACTTCACGTGTCGGCTCATCTTTTACTCCCGAAAGTACCAAACCAACAGAACTGTTCAACTCGTCAACAGTCCCGTAAGCCTCCAAACGAATATCATATTTCTTCACCCGGCTACCACCAATCAGTCCGGTCGTACCGTCGTCTCCTGTTTTAGTATAAATTCTAACTTCTTTAGCCATCTCTTAAACAATAAGAAAGCTTACCACTCCAAAGTATGATAAGCCGTTATTTAACTTGATCAATTACTTTTCAATACACCGGATTCCCATTAACAGTGTCCGATTCTACCAGCCCATCCTTTAATCGAATGATTCGGTGGGCATGTTGTGCTATATCTTCTTCGTGCGTAACAACAAGTAAGGTGTTTCCTTGTTTGTGAATTTCCGAAAACAGTTGCATTATTTCTTCCGAAGTTTTCGAATCCAGGTTTCCGGTAGGTTCATCGGCCAGCAAAATGGCGGGCTTGTTAATTAATGCACGAGCAACAGCAACACGCTGACGCTGACCACCAGACAACTCGTTAGGGCGATGTTCCATCCGATCCTCCAAACCAACATTCGCCAACATAAGCTCTGCCTTTTCAATGCGCTGTTTTTTTCGCACCCCGGCATAAATCAAAGGCATCATTACATTTTCCAAGGCTGTATTACGCGGTAGCAAATTAAAGGTTTGAAAGACAAAGCCAATCTCGGCATTTCTGATTTCAGCCAACTCATCGTCGGTCAAAAAACTGACATCCTTTCCATTCAGGATATAAGTTCCTTCAGTTGGCGTATCCAGGCAACCGATCACATTCATCAGGGTTGATTTTCCGGAACCGGAAGCTCCCATTATGGCAACATATTCACCTTGAAAAACAGTTAGATCAACCGACCTCAAGGCACGAACAAGCTGGTTTCCTACTTTATAGTTTTTAACGATCCCTTGCAACTGAATAACTTCTTTCATCGGGAATATGCATTAAGATAAGTCGTGTTTTCTGCAAAGCTCTTAGCGGCTCAACATCATTTTTGTAAATATAATCATAGAACAGGAAATAAAGTAAAGATCAACACTGAATATACTTGTGCATCCTATTTTCTTTCTTCAACCCAATCGACAATTCTTTGTACTGAACCAAATCTAAAAACTGATAATTTTTATCTTTGCTTCATGCCTGATTTTTTGGATCAAGATATCAAGTTTTTACCGGGCGTGGGTCCCAAACGAGCAGAGTTACTGAAAAAGGAACTTGAGATTTCAAGTTTTCGGGAGTTACTGTATTACTTTCCGTACAAATACATCGACCGTACGAAGTTTTACAAGATCCGGGAACTGGATGCCCACCAGGCATACATCCAGGTGAAAGGCACACTGGGTAATTTCGAATTGATCGGAGAAGGTCGCAAACAGCGTTTGCTGGCAACTTTTCACGACAAAACAGGCAGCATGGATTTATTGTGGTTTGCAGGAATCAAATATATTCGTGAAAACCTAAAGCCTCGGCAGGAGTATATTGTTTTCGGAAAGCCTTCGGTATTTAATGGCCGGGTAAATATTATTCATCCCGAAATTGAAACGACTGCCAGTCAGCAGGTCAGCTCAGGTGTTTTACAGGCATTTTACAATACAACGGAAACGCTTAAAAAACGATTTCTGAATACCAGGGCAATCAATAAAATTCAGTATAACCTGGCTCAGGCGGTTGACGGGAAAATCTACGAGACGCTACCTCCTACGGTACGGGAACCGCTTCGTTTAATCAGTTTAAAGGAAGCCCTTAAACAAATTCATTTTCCGGAAACAACACAGTTACTGCAAAAAGCATCCTTCCGCCTGAAATTTGAAGAACTCTTTTACATTCAACTGAAGATTCTAAGCTTGAAACATCGCCGACAAGAAGTTTTTAAAGGCTTTGTCTTCGAACATGTTGGCTATAATTTCAACACATTCTTTCAGAATAATCTCCCCTTCGAATTAACAGGAGCTCAAAAAAAGGTGATCAAAGAAATTCGCCGGGATCTGGGGAGTGGCAAGCAAATGAACCGGTTAGTTCAAGGCGATGTCGGTAGCGGGAAAACACTCGTTGCACTCATGGTGGCCTTACTCGCTTTCGACAATGGCTTTCAGGCCAGCTTGATGGCTCCTACCGAGATTCTCGCCAATCAACACTATAATACCATCAGTCGGATGCTTAATGGCATTGGGATCCAGATAGCTTTGCTGACAGGATCGACCCGAAAGAAAGAACGGGAACGCATTTATGCCGGCATTGAAAACGGCGAAATTCAATTACTCATTGGTACACACGCCTTAATTGAGGATACCGTAAACTTCGTGAAATTAGGCTTAGTTATTATCGATGAGCAACACCGTTTTGGAGTTGCGCAACGAGCAAAACTATGGAAGAAAAATGCAGGTATTCCACCTCATGTGTTGGTAATGACTGCCACCCCTATCCCCCGAACTTTAGCCATGACCCTGTACGGTGATCTGGATGTATCGGTCATTGATGAACTCCCTCCCGGTCGCAAACCGATTGAAACCAGACACTATTTGGAAAATCGCCGCCAGCAGGTTTATGATTTTATCCGGGATCAGATTGAAAAAGGCCGACAAGCTTACATTGTTTATCCCTTGATCAGTGAATCCGAAAAGCTTGATTTAGCCAATCTGGAGCAAGGATACGAGCTTTTGAAAAAAGTATTTCCGCGCTTTAAACTAAGCATGGTTCACGGGAAGCTGAAACCGGCAGAAAAAGATGCCGAGATGCAACTCTTTAAAGAAGGAAAAACTCAGATTATGGTGGCAACCACCGTAATCGAAGTTGGTGTTGATGTTCCAAATGCCTCAATCATGATCATCGAAAGTGCTGAGCGATTTGGTCTGTCGCAGCTACACCAGTTGCGGGGACGAGTGGGCCGTGGCGCTGCTCAATCATACTGCTTGCTTATGTCATCCTACAAAATAAGCAACGAAAGCCGAAAAAGACTGGAAACGATGGTGCGGACGAACGACGGGTTCGAAATCGCAGAAGTAGACCTACAACTACGCGGCCCGGGAGACCTGGAAGGAACACAACAAAGCGGGCTTGGCTTCAACCTAAACATCGCCAACCTCGGAAAAGACGGAGAAATACTTCGCGTTGCCCGCGATACTGCCGCAGACATATTGGATAATGACCCCAGCCTGCAATCGAAAGACAATCAATTATTGGCTTACCATCTACAACGTATGCAAACTACCGAATTTGATTGGAGCGTGATTAGTTAAAAGCATTTTTTTGCCTGAAATTTTGATTTAAAAAGAAAGTCGTTACTTTTGTTGTGCAATCGATTGTATTGCGCTGTTTTAAAAACAATGATTTTTATCATGTATGGTTGTAATAAACTATTTGTCAGCTAATTGCAAAGACAAAATATTCCTAACTATTTAAAAAGAATATAAATAGCCAGAGATGTTTTAAAATAGATTTTACAACATAAACAAGTTATCTAAATAGGTATAGTTTTGCAGCGGAAAAGCTTTCGAGGTATTATAAAAAACGAGGATGTCAGAACAAATAACACACACAGGGATAATTAAAAAGCTTTCAGAAAAATCAATAATCGTTTGTATTATTAATGAATCTGCCTGTGCCTCCTGCCATGCTAAAGGAGCCTGTTCAGCAGCAGATATGAAAGACAAAGAGGTTGAAATCCATTCCTTCGAGGGAAACTACAAGGTAGGACAAGAAGTTACCGTAGTTGGGAAAACGGTTCAGGGTTTTAAAGCGCTCTTCCTGGGTTATTTACTTCCGTTCATTGTCGTCTTAACAATTCTCATTATTGCAACTGCACTGGGAACCGGTGAAAGTACAAGTGGCCTGCTCGCATTAGGTTCACTTGTTCCTTATTACTTCGTCTTGTATCTTTTTAGAAACAAGCTGAAAAAAACTTTTGAATTTGAAATCAAGCCTTTAGAATAATACCAAAAATGAACATGACTATTGTTTATACGATTGTAAGTTTGAGCGCAATTGGAACACTGTCAGCAGTGATTCTCTATTTTGTGGCTCAAAAATTTAAAGTATACGAAGATCCACGGATCGATGATGTAGAAAAAGCACTGCCCGGCGCAAACTGTGGCGGTTGCGGGTTTGCAGGTTGTCGTGCCTTTGCCGAAGCCTGCGTTAATGCCGACGAACTATCAGGCTTATTTTGCCCGGTAGGCGGAAACGAGTGTATGACTGGAGTAGCCGACATTTTGGGCATGGAAGCAGTGGTTCAAACACCCAAGGTAGCTGTTGTACGTTGTGGAGGAAGTTGTGAACACCGCCCGAAAGTAAACAAATTCGACGGAGCATCTTCATGTGCAGTTGCATCATCGCTATACAGCGGTGAGACTGGTTGTCAGTTTGGTTGTTTAAGCCATGGCGACTGTGTTGCAGCCTGCGACTTCGATGCGATTCACATGAATCCGGAAACAGGCTTACCCGAAGTGATCGACGACAAGTGTGTTGCTTGTGGTGCATGTGTTGACGCCTGTCCGAAAAACCTGATCGAGCTTCGGAAGAAAGCACCGAAAGAACGGAAGGTATACGTTTCGTGTCGCAATGAAGACAAGGGAGGCGTTGCCCGCAAGTCTTGCTCTGTTGCCTGCATCGGATGTGGTAAGTGTGCTAAAGTATGTCCGTTTGATGCGATCACTGTTGCCAACAACCTGGCTTACATTGATCCGGACAAGTGTAAATTGTGTCGCAAGTGCGTAACTGAATGCCCGACAAATGCGATTGTCGAAGTAAACTTCCCGCCGCGCAAACCAAAAACCGATCTGCCACCGAAAGCAGCAGCTGAAAAACCAGCTACTCCACTGGCAGAAAAACCGGCAGCAAAGGAAAAGCCTGCTGCCGACGAAACAACCGAAAACAACGAAACTAAATAAGGAGGCCAATCGTGTTAAAAACGTTCAAACTTGGAGGGGTCCATCCTGCTGAAAACAAATTTTCAGCCAACAAAGCCATCGAAAAGCTGGCTTTACCTAAAAGTGTTTTTATCCCCGTAGCCCAACATATTGGAGCACCAGCCCAGGCGCTGGTTAAAAAAGGAGATCAAGTAAAAGTTGGACAAATCCTGGCAAAAGCCGGTGGATTTGTTTCAGCCAACATTCATTCATCAGTATCAGGAACAGTCAAAAAGGTTGATTTAGCAACCGACGCTTCCGGATATCCCAAACAAGGGATCTTCATTGATGTGGAAGGTGATGAATGGGAAGCAGGTATTCTAACAGATGACAAGCTGATCGAAAAATTCGACACCGACAGCAAAGCTATCATCGATAAGATTAACGCAGCCGGTATCGTCGGTTTGGGCGGAGCAACCTTCCCAACACATGTGAAGCTAATGCCTCCTCCGGGATCGAAAGCAGAAATGCTGATCATTAATGGTGTGGAGTGCGAACCTTATCTGACTGCCGACCACCGACTGATGTTGGAAAAAGGCTCAGAGCTGTTAGTTGGAATTCGCATCCTGATGTGCGCATTGAATGTCAATAAAGCTTACATCGGTATCGAGAACAACAAGAAAGATGCAATCGCCAGTCTGCAAAAGCTAACTGCTTCCGATTCATCAATCGAGGTTGTTCCGTTAAAAGTGAAATATCCGCAAGGTGGAGAAAAACAGTTGATCAAAGCTGTTACCGGCCGTGAAGTTCCTTCGGGAGCACTGCCTATCGCTGTTGGAGCAGTGGTGAGCAACGTTGGTACTGCTTATGCTGTTTACGAAGCCGTGCAAAAAAACAAACCACTTGTTGAACGCGTCGTTACAGTTACCGGAAAGTCAGTCAAAAATCCTTCGAACTTCCTGGTTCGTGTTGGAACGCCGGTAAACGATTTAATTGAAGCTGCCGGCGGTCTTCCTGAAGATACCGGTAAAATCATCAGTGGTGGCCCGATGATGGGTAAAGCAATCGCATCAACCGATATTCCGGTGACCAAAGGAACATCTGGCATCCTGATTATGCCCGACCCTGATGCCAAACGGAAGAGCAGCCAAAACTGTATCCGTTGCGGCCGTTGCGTTAACGTTTGCCCAATGGGCTTAGAGCCCTTCCTGCTGATGACCATTTCTGAAAAACAAATCTGGGACAGAGCCGAAAAAGACTGCATCATGGACTGTATCGAATGTGGTTCTTGTAGCTTCACCTGCCCGGCCGACCGTCCATTGCTCGACTACATTCGATTAGGAAAAGGTAAAGTCGGACAAATCATCCGCAGTCGTAAGAAATAAACCAATAGAAAAATCAACGAATTATTCAGAATAAATAAAAATGAGTAAACTGCTTACCATATCACCCTCACCGCACGTGCATACCA
Source organism: Mangrovibacterium sp. (assembly GCF_059905295.1). Lineage (NCBI taxonomy): Bacteria > Pseudomonadati > Bacteroidota > Bacteroidia > Marinilabiliales > Prolixibacteraceae > Mangrovibacterium > Mangrovibacterium sp. Next base: position 7,126 of record NZ_JBZQJF010000210.1, on the reverse strand, counting down.
GCGAATCGGTGAATAAGATCATGTACCGGGTTATTCTGGCTCTGGTACCCGCTTTGGTTTGGTCGGTATTCATGTTCGGTGTGGATGCAATCCGCGTAACCCTGTTGGCCGTAGTAGCCTGTATGGGTTTTGAATACCTGATTCAACGTTTTGTAACAAAAGAAGAACCGAAAATCACGGACGGCTCAGCTGCCCTGACAGGTATCTTGCTAGCCTTTAACGTACCGGCTGGAATCCCCAGTTGGATTATCATCATCGGTGCGTTAATTGCCATTGGTGTTGCAAAATTATCATTCGGAGGTTTAGGAAATAACCCGTTCAACCCCGCGTTGGTTGGTCGTGTATTCCTGTTAATCTCCTTCCCGGTACAAATGACCAGCTGGCCTGTAAGTATCCATGTACAAACCGATGCTGTTACAACAGCTACGCCACTGGCCATCCTTAAAGAAGGTATCAAAAACGGACAACCCGTATCGGACTTAATGCACAATTTACCTTCAAGTCTCGATTTACTGTACGGTAACATGTCCGGATCCATGGGTGAAATTTCAGCGGCCCTCCTGCTGTTAGGCTTTGCCTACATGCTTTGGAAGAAAGTAATTACCTGGCATATTCCGGTATTCGTTTTAGGAACCATCTTCGTATTTCAGGGAGCAATGCACCTGATCAATCCGGATAAATTCATCGAACCTTTGTTCCACCTGTTAACCGGTGGTGCTATGTTGGGTGCTATTTATATGGCAACCGATATGGTTACTTCACCTATGACGCATAAAGGCCAATTTATTTATGCCGTGGGCATCGGTGTTATCACGGTGCTCATCCGTAACTTCGGAGCATACCCCGAAGGTATTTCATTTGCCATCTTAATTATGAACGGCTTCACTCCGCTGCTTAACGCTTATGTGAAACCTAAACGTTTTGGAGGGAACAAGTAATGGCTACGATAAAATCAAGTTTCTTAAATATGGTGCTGACCCTCTTTGTGGTCACCTTTGTTTCGGCAACCATCCTGGGCTTTGTTCACAGTTTGACCAAAGATGCGATTGAAGCCGCCAAAGTAAAAGCACAAAACGAAGCGATTAAAGCAATCCTTCCCGAGTTTACTGAGCTTGGAGCTTCAGTTAAAATTGCTGCAGCGGGAACAACCGACAGTTTAGAGGTTTTTCCGGCTTATGATGCATCAAAAGCCTTGGTTGGTATGGCAATCAAAACCTACTCAAAAAATGGTTTTGGAGGTTTAATTGATGTCATGATCGGCTTCAAACCCAGTGGAGAAATCAGCGGGTACCAGATTCTGGAACACCAGGAAACTCCGGGGTTGGGATCGAAAGCACAAGCTTGGTTTAGTAACCCGGACAAACCAAAGCAAGACATCATAGGTAAAAATCCGGCGACAACTGACATGCACGTTAGTAAAGACGGTGGTGATGTTGATGCCATTACTGCTTCAACGATTACCTCGCGCGCATTTTTGGAGTCTGTACGCCGTGCTTACGACACGTTTAAAGCAGCTGATTCTGTCAAGCAAGAACAACCTGCGGCTACTACTGAACCAGCATCAGAAGGAGGTGAATTATGAATCAATGGAATAACTTTTCAAAAGGCTTTTTAAGAGAAAACCCAACTTTCGTGTTACTGTTGGGTATGTGTCCAACCCTGGGGGTAACCTCTTCAGCCATTAACGGTCTGGGGATGGGATTGGCAACTGCTTTCGTTTTGATCATGTCTAACATGGCAATCTCATTGGTAAAAAATGTAATTCCGGAGAAAGTACGGATCCCGAGTTTCATCGTCATCATCGCAGCATTCGTTACAGTCGTTGAGTTGTTAATGCAAGCTTACCTACCTGCGCTATTCAAAAGCTTAGGTTTGTTCATCCCTTTGATTGTTGTAAACTGTATCGTATTGGGACGTGCTGAAGCTTTTGCTTCTAAAAACGATGTTCTTTCATCGGCCATTGATGGAGCAAGCATGGGATTAGGCTTCTCGATGTCTTTAACGATTCTTGGAGCTATCCGCGAATTTTTAGGTGGCGGTACCTTATTCGATATCCACATCTTCCCCGAAGATTACGGCATGTTGTTATTCGTATTAGCACCGGGAGCTTTCATCGCTTTGGGCTACCTGATTGCCCTTATCAATAAACTTAGAAAAGTATAGGAGACTGACTGATGGAATATATATTGATTATCATATCGGCCGTATTCGTACAGAATATCGTTCTTGCTCAATTCCTCGGAATTTGTCCGTTCCTGGGTGTATCCAAACGCATTTCAACAGCTGCTGGTATGGCAGGAGCCGTTATGTTCGTAATGGTTTTAGCAACTATCGTTACCTACTTAATTCAGAAAAATATCCTCGATCCATTCAACATCGGATATCTGCAAACCATTTCATTCATCCTGGTCATTGCAGCGCTGGTACAGTTGGTTGAGATTATTTTGAAAAAGGTAAGCCCTGCCCTTTACCAGGCATTGGGTGTATTCTTACCCCTGATCACCACCAACTGTGCTATCCTTGGTGTGGCCATCCTGACAATCCAAAAGGAATACAACCTGATGGAAAGTGTGGTTTTCGCCATCGCCAATGCCATTGGTTTTGGTTTGGCGCTGGTGCTGTTTTCCGGTATCCGCGAACACCTCGACCTGATTGAAGTACCAAAAGGTTTGAAAGGAACACCAATTGCCCTGATCGTTGCCGGAATTCTGGCGATGGCTTTTATGGGCTTCAGCGGTTTAGTATAACCCTCGAAAAACAAGATAAAATGAAAGGCAACCCACGGGTTGCCTTTTTTATTGCTCATTACCTAAAGCTTACTTTTGAAATGACAAAGTGACCTTTCCAATTATTGCAGCCAAAACCAGATTTGCGTTGTAAAGAAACACACTGCAAAGCCCATCACAATAGGAAGAAAAGTTGAAAGCAGGGTCCATTTCACACTCTTAGTCTCTCTATAAATCGTCAAAATAGTAGTGGAACATGGGTTATGCAGTAAGCTAAATAACATCAAATTAATTCCCGTCAACAAGGTCCAGCCACCGGCATGCAACACCTGCGCCGTATCCGAAATAGAATCCATTTCAAACATCACCCCTGCTCCATCGCCAATACCGGCTAGCTTAGTACTCAATACTGTTAGCATCAAGACCGTTGGGATAACAATCTCGTTGGCAGGAATGGCAATGATGTAGGCCAGCAAAATCACCCCATTCAAGCCAAATACCAGGGCAAAAGGGTTTGACCAATTAATAAAATGCTCAGCCAGGCTTAAATCGCCAACATGAACATTGGCAACCACCCAAATAACAATCCCGGCAGGTACCGCAAATACGATAGCTCTCCAAAGCACAATAATGGTACGATCGATCAGGGAAGTATATAAGGTTTGCCAAACACGCGGGGGACGATAAGGCGGCAACTCCAGTGTAAAAGCCGACGCTTCACCCTTCAATACCGATTTACTTAAACCCCACGACACAACAAGACTGAAAAAGATCCCCAGCAGAGCCACAGTAACAACTGCACCAGCCGAAACAAGTCCCGCTAACTGAGCAGGCACCATACTTCCGATAAAGATTGTTGCAATCAGGATTTGAGTTGGCCAACGGCCATTGCAGAGCGAGAAGTTGTTCGTAATAATGGCTACCAAACGCTCCCGAGGACTATCAATAACCCGGGCAGCCACAACACCGGCAGCATTACAGCCAAAGCCCATACTCATGGTTAAGGCCTGCTTACCGTGTGCTCCGGCTTTGCGAAACAAGTTGTCCATATTGAAGGCTACACGCGGCAGGTAGCCCAAATCTTCCAGCAAAGTAAAAATCGGGAAGAAAATAGCCATCGGTGGCAACATCACGGCGATCACCCAGGCTGCCGACAGGTAAGCTCCATCAATCAGCACACCATCCAGCCACCATGGCATGTGAATCAGCTCTGCCACATGCTTCAGAAAAGGATGCACCGTATCAATCAGCAACCAGGACAACATCCCCGATGGGTAATTAGCACCTGCAACAGTCAGCCAAAATACCACTGCCAATAAAATAAACATCAGAGGAAAACCAAGCCAGCGACTGGTGACAATTTTATCCACCTTCAAATCGAAACTGTAGGCTTCTTTCTCGCCCAACTGCTTAACGGATGTTTTGGCAATCCGCGAGGCCTCTTCGTAAATTGATTCAATAATTGTATCGTGAAAATCGGTTCCCAAATCCCACCGGGCATTGTTTGCTTCCGACAGGATTTCTTCCCTCTTTTTTTCTATCGTCGTTTTATCCATGTTCCTCTTTTAGTTATCAATAGTAAGATCATAATCGCTTATTGTACCGATTTCACCGGTCCGAACAGCTTCAATAACACTGTTATCACCTTCCAACAAACGCATGGCTACCCAATTCACATTCGGAAGATTGGGAAAGATCTCAGCCAGTCTAACGGCAACCTTATCAATTGCATGATTCAATTGCCGGGAACGGCTCTTAACCCGATACGGTTTACACACAAACTTTCCGGAAGCGACATCTTCAATCGCAGCCAGCAGCTCATTCATCCCCTGGCGGCGACGTGCCGATGCCGGAATTACCGGAATACCCAACTCTTTCGAGAGTGAACGTACATCAACCTCCAGGTTATTCCGCTTAGCCTCATCCATCAGGTTCACACACAATACAGCTCGATCGGTCAACTCCAAAATCTGAAGCACCAGGTTCAGGTTCCGCTCCAAACGCGTCGCATCAACCACAATAACGGTTACGTCGGGCTGGCCAAACAAGATGAAGTTGCGGGCAACCTCCTCATCCGTACTGGTTGAAAGCAGCGAATAGGTTCCCGGTAAGTCAACAACTTTGTATTGCTTCTCATTATAGCTGAAGCCTCCTTCGGCACGCGATACTGTTTTGCCCGGCCAGTTTCCTGTGTGCTGGTGAAGCCCGGTCAGGTTATTAAAAACTGTACTTTTGCCTGTGTTGGGGTTTCCCGCCATAGCAATCACAAAGTCGTAATTTTCCAGTTCAACGCCTAAGCGTACCAGATTTGCCCGATTATGAGCCGGACATGTTTTGCAATTATTTTGTGTGGTCATAACCTGTTTAATTTATGCGATGAATAAAAACCATATCGGCCTGTTGCTTTCGAATACCGATGGTTGTCCCCAGCACCCGGAAACCGATTGGATCGCCCGAAGCGCTTTTCATAACTGCAGCAACCTGACTCCCGGGAACAATTCCAAAGTCCATCAACCGGCGACGTTGCTGACCACGGCAGTTTGGAGAGATGCCAATGACTTCAGCCTTCTCACCTATTTTAAGTTCCGAAAGGACGTCCGGCTTTTCAGCAACAGCTTCCAAAGCAATCTCCTCAACGGTAATATAACCGGCAAAAAAATGGGTTAGTACACATTCTTCGCCATCAGCCACAAAGGTGATCTTATTCTCGGTTACATCCGTTACATACACCTGCATGCCAGGATACAAACCCAAAACAACCAACTGCTCATAAATACTCCTGGGTTCGTCTTCCAGGTGTGTAATCCGGGCCATTTGCCCTTCCTGCAAACCGCTCAAGCTTGTCCCCTTTGGTTCAGGCAACTGCCCGTCGGCAGTCGGAATCGGATCTCCGTGCGGATCGTAGACCGGATTTCCGATTTGGGCAGCCAGCTTTTCGGTTTCTTCTACGGTTACCTTGTGCTCTATTTTACAAGCCTCGTTATGCCAGTCGGCAGGAGCAATACTTGTTTCATCGGCCAAATAACGTTCCCAAATCCGGTGAACACGAATGATCCGCAAAGCATAAGAGCGTCCGGTGTCGGTCAAGGCTACGGTCTGATCCTCCTTACTTCCAATTAAGCCCATCGCTTCCAGCCGGGAAATCAATTTACCGGCTTTATCGGTTGTAATAGTCAGATTACCGGCAATGCTATTGACCCCACACGTAACCTTGCGATATTCGCAATCGAACATGAACTTCAGAGTATCTTCCAGATGTTCTCGCTCCACTCTCTTTTGGAACTCCCGGATCAGAGCAATACCTCCTTTTCCCGGGTAAAAAAGCCATACAACAAAGGCAATGACCAATAAACCCAAAAGAATCAATGAAAGGGGTTTTATTATCAAAATTATCATGATCATATTTCTTAGTTTTGTTTCCTTAATTTACGATTATCCATACGATATCAGCTATTTAAGAATGAATTAATTCAACAAGAATCGCATCTGTCATATTCCCATTCAAAAGCAATTTTGCACCGGGAAGTTCTACTTCAGTCATTCTGCTCTTTGGATAATGCTTACGTACAATAATAGTTGTTCCCAATTCAATCTGATTATTACTGCAAAAGTCGAAGAACTCTTCTTCTGAGCTGTTCAAGCGGCAAACCTGGTAAGCTATATTCAGTTCCGCATTCGACAAAGTGATCTGTTCAACCGAATCATCTACCATCCCGTTTTTATCCGGAATAGGATCACCATGCGGATCAAATTTCGGGTAGCCGAGATAAGCATCAATCTGGTCAAGTAGAAAGTCGGACGTAGCATGTTCCAGCAATTCAGCTTCCTCATGGACCTGGTGCATGCCGAGCCCCAATACCTGGTGCAGAAACGTTTCCCACAGCCGATGACGGCGCAAAACCTGCACAGCAAGCTCCTTCCCGGATTCAGTCAGCTTCAGAGCTTTGTATTTCTGATAATCGATCAGATTTTTCGATGCCAGTTTACGTGCCATATCGGTTGCCGCTGCATGTGTAATGCCCAGATCGCGGGCAATAGCACCCGACTTTGCATCGGCACCTTCATTCACTTCATACTTAAAAAGGGTTTTTATGAAATTCTCTGTAGCAATCGATGTGTTGTTTTCCATTCAATAAAGTTTAAGCATACTTAAACTTAAAAACAACAAGGGCTAAATTTTGTTTTTAGATCCAAAAAGAAATGATACACCAGGCTTAAAAACAGCTGGATGACGACCAACTACTTTTATTGTTGTTTTGAAAATTACAGGAAAGTAACGTCATTTGTCTTCAGCCTTAAAAAGTCTCGTTTTCCAAAGCTGCTGTTTTATACGTATTTATTGGAGATACATCATTGGGGGTTATTTTCCGGCTAAAAAACTGACCATTTTTCCGGGAATA
>NZ_JBZQJF010000209.1:0-22449 GCF_059905295.1 Mangrovibacterium sp. | reverse complement strand
CGATGATATCACCCATATACTCTTCTGGAGTAACGATCTCAGCTTTCATAATCGGCTCAAGCAATTTTGGACCAGCTTGCGATGCAGCTGATTTGAATGCCTGACGAGCACAAATTTCGAATGATAACTGGTCAGAGTCAACTGCGTGGAATGAACCATCCAACAATTCAACCTGAAGGCTGTCTAATTGGAAACCGGCCAACGGACCATTCAACATGGCTGTTTCGAAACCTTTTTGTACTGAAGGAATGAATTCGCGAGGAATACGTCCACCAGTTACAGAGTTGATGAAAGTTAAGCCCTCTTTACCTTCGTCAGCAGGACCAACTTTAACGATGATGTCGGCGAATTTACCACGACCACCTGTTTGCTTCTTATAAGTCTCACGCAACTGTACTTCCTTGCTGATTGCTTCTTTGTAAGCAACCTGAGGTTTACCTTGGTTACATTCAACTTTAAATTCACGTTTCAAACGATCGATGATAATTTCAAGGTGAAGCTCACCCATACCACGAATTACTGTTTGACCAGTTTCTTCGTCTGTATTTACTTTGAAAGTTGGATCTTCTTCAGCCAATTTAGCCAAACCGATACCCAACTTGTCCATATCTTTTTGAGTTTTTGGCTCAACAGCGATACCGATTACCGGCTCAGGGAATTCCATAGATTCCAGTGCTACCGGACTGTCTAATGCAGACAAAGTATCACCAGTACGAATATCCTTGAAACCTACAGCTGCACAGATATCACCTGCCTCAATTATATCCTTTGGATTTTGTTTGTTTGAGTGCATTTGGAACAAACGCGAAATGCGCTCTTTTTTACCTGTACGTGAGTTGTAAACTGAATCACCAGCATTCAACACACCTGAGTAAATACGCACGAAACACAAACGTCCTACATAAGGGTCAGTTGCGATTTTGAAGGCCAATCCAGCCAAAGGCTCATTAACATCCGGGTGACGCATTACCGGTTCACCAGTATGAATATCTGTACCTTTAATTTCACCGTTATCCAGCGGGCTAGGTAAGAATTCACAAACTGCATCCAATAAACGCTGAACACCTTTGTTCTTGAAAGCTGAACCACACATCATCGGTACAATCAAACCTTCAATTGTAGCTTTACGAATAACCGGGATCAAATCTTCTGCAGTAATTGAATCCGGATCTTCGAAGAAGCGTTCCATCAAAGCTTCATCCAACACAGCTACTTCTTCAATCAAAGCAGCACGGTATTCAGCAGCTTGCTCTGCCATATCAGCAGGAATATCTTGTACTTCGAAAGTTGAACCGAAGTCACCGTGATCGCTGTAAACGATAGCTTTGTTTTCAAGCAAGTCAATAACTCCCAGGAAAGCTTCTTCAGCACCGATAGGAATTTGAATTGGAACAGGATTGGCACCCAGTTTATCTCTTACCTGAGAAACAACATCGAAGAAATCAGCACCTGAACGGTCCATTTTATTAACGAATCCGATACGAGGTACGCCATACTTTTCAGCCTGACGCCATACAGTTTCCGACTGAGCTTCTACACCACCTACAGCACAAAACAAAGCAACAGCACCGTCCAAGATACGCAATGAACGCTCTACCTCAACAGTAAAGTCAACGTGTCCCGGGGTATCGATGATGTTAATTTGGTGTTGCTGATCGTTGTGATTCCAGAATGTAGTGGTTGCAGCAGAAGTAATGGTAATACCACGTTCCTGCTCTTGCTCCATCCAGTCCATGGTAGCAGCACCATCGTGTACTTCACCGATGCGGTGTGTCAGACCTGTATAGAACAAGATCCGCTCAGTTGTTGTCGTTTTACCGGCATCAATGTGAGCCATGATACCGATATTCCTTACATATTTTAGATCTCTAGCCATGATTACTTTTTCTAATCTTGATTTCTATTATTTATATTCCACTACCAATTAGAAACGGAAGTGAGCGAACGCACGGTTAGCTTCGGCCATACGGTGAGTTTCTTCTTTCTTCTTGAAAGCACCACCTTCTTCGTTGTACGCGGCTTGAATTTCAGCAGCTAATTTGTCAGCCATTGATTTGCCTGAGCGTTTACGTGCGAATAAAATCAAGTTTTTGATTGAAATAGATACTTTACGTTCCGGACGGATTTCCATTGGAACCTGGAAAGTAGCACCACCTACACGGCGGCTTTTCACTTCGACTGCAGGAGTTACATTCTCCAATGCTTTTTTCCACACATCAAGTGGAGCAACTTCGTCATTTTTCATACGGTTTTCAACGATAGTCAATGCATCGTAGAAGATTCCGTATGCGATTGATTTTTTACCATCAATCATCAAATCATTTACAAAACGTGTTACAAGAACGTCGTTAAATTTTGGATCAGGAAGAGTGATCCGCTTCTTTGGTTTTGCTTTTCTCATTGCAATTTTTTCTAGTGTTATTCGAATTGGTTGTGACTAAAATTGAGCTTCAATTCCCTCAGCCTCTGCTGAGATCATTTACTCAACCAAACCACTAAAACTCTACTCTATTTGATTACTTAGCCGCTTTAGGACGTTTAGCACCATACTTAGAACGACGTTGCGTACGGTTAGCCACACCGGCTGTATCCAAAGCACCGCGAATCAAGTGATAACGTACCCCTGGTAAGTCTTTAACACGACCACCACGAACTAATACAATAGAGTGTTCCTGAAGATTATGACCTTCACCCGGAATGTAAGCATTCACTTCTTTTCCGTTTGTCAAACGAACACGAGCTACTTTACGCATAGCTGAGTTCGGCTTTTTAGGAGTTGTAGTGTACACACGCACACATACGCCCCTTCTCTGCGGGCAAGAATCCAATGCAGGAGATTTACTCTTTACTACATTTGATTGTCTCCCCTTTCTAACTAACTGCTGAATTGTAGGCATACAACTATTTAATTTATAATTATAAGTTTCAAATTAACGACTATAAAACACATTGATCTTCTGACAAATACGAATACAGTCTCGTTCGGTTTCGGATAGAACTCTCCAAAAACGGTTGGCAAAAGTACTAATTTTCAACAAAGAACAATAGCTTTTACTGCTGTTTTTTGATATTTTTTGAAAATTTTAGATTGGAAATCAGGCTAGTCCATGACTTTGGACTTAAATAGCGATTTTATAGGATTGAAAAAGCGTTGAATCAGGCGAAGGTCTTCGGTAACAATTTCGGCATCCCCTTTCATCTCCTGACTAAACACCAACGGGATACCGTAATTCGTTTTCAGGTCCTGAGGCAACTCAACTTCGGCAATATAATTATCATTGGAAGGCACTAACGAAATGGACTTAACCGTGCCTTTTACAATCCCATACTCCATATAGGGGAAGTTATCAAAGCGGATATTAACCCGCTGACCGGGCTTCACCTTACCGGCACCGCGAAGCGGTAAATTAACACGCCCTATAATTTTACTCTCGTGGAACGGAACAACTGTAAAAACAACCTCATCGGTTTTCACCTGTTGGTTTTTACTCCAGTAATTTGTAAAAGTCACCTTACCATCAATAGGCGTTTCCAAAACAAAGGTTTTAAACCAGTAATCCAGACGACTCTTCAGAATATTATACGACTCAATCATCTCGGTCTGAAACTTCAACTTTTGATCTTCATATTCTTTTTGAGCCCCGATTACCTCCTGTTCGAGCTCAATAATATCTTTCTGCGTTTCAGCCAGGTTTGTACGCGACTCATTAAAGCTGAATTTCTTTTGAAGCATCGCCGACTCCGAGCTCTTATAATCAACCAGCGAAAGAACCTCCTTGCGATACAGCAATGAATCGCGCCGGAATTGATCGATAGCAATATTGTATTCGTTTTCGAGGATTTGCCGTTGACTCCACAAACGATCGTAATAAATGCGCTGCATATGCACCTGCTGCTCCAGCGACTTCACCTTTTGCGGATAAAAACCCAAACGGATAAAGCTGATATAATTATTATAGAGACGCAAAAACGAGGAATAGTCAGACTGAATATCCCCCAGCCGGTAATCAGCAGTTAATACCTTATAATATATTGTATCGAACGAAATCAAAAAGCGATCAACATCGACAAGGCTCTTTTGCAGCAAAACAACATCATCATAACTTGCCGCATTCTCAAGAATTGCAATCACATCGCCCCTTGTCACCGTATCCTCGTCGTCCACCAACAGGTGATCAATCCTTCCGGTAGTGCGCGCAACAATATGAGCCGGCGGATTTTCGGTATAAACCGTCACCCGGGCACTGATGATATCGGGATAATGAAACAGCCAACTTCCGATGAGCAATACCACCAAAAAGATCAACAAAGCAGTTTGACCGCTCCGCAATAACCACGAGGGAGATTTCCCGATGATCTCCTGCACCTCGTCACTACGATTGATATGACCTTCTCTTTGTGGCATGTTCTTTTTTTAGACGCTGATTATTATGATTTGTAATGTTTTCCGCGGAAACCATTACTAAATACTTTCCTTTTAACTTCCCAGTTCCAGTTGGTTTTTCACTAAATTATAATAAGCACCGCGCTTAGCGGTTAGCTCTTCATGGGTACCAAGCTCAACGATTTCGCCACGATCGATCACCACGATCTGGTCGGCATTTTTAACCGTACTCAGGCGGTGAGCAACCACCACAACCGTCTTGCCTTCGTATACTTTATTCAGGTTCTCCATGATTACCTTCTCATTATTTGCATCCAGCGCATTGGTTGCTTCATCAAAGAACAGGTAATCGGGATTCTTATAAATCACCCGAGCAATCAGGATCCGCTGTTTTTGCCCCTGGCTCAATCCATGGCCATCCTGACCAATTTTTGTATTGAAACCCAATGGCAATCCTTCGATCAAATCCATCAGATTCGCCATTTTAGCAGCAAACAACAAACGCTCTTTATCCAGCCGTTCAACCCCCACTGCAATATTCGACACAATAGTGTCCGAAAAGATAAAGCCATCCTGCATGACGGCTCCCACCTTGGTGCGCCACCATTGCTGCGAAAAATTCTGAAGATCGGTTTCGCCAACCCTGATCTTACCACTTGCCGGCGGATAGAAGCCCAGCAGTAACTTCACCAAGGTTGTCTTTCCACTGCCACTGGTTCCGACAATTGCCGTAATCTTCTTTTCCGGAATTGTCAGGTTGATATCCTTCAAAACCTTGGGCGAATGAGGCCCTTCATACTGGAACACCAGATCTTCGATATACAGTGTTTTATCCAAAGGCATGGTATTCAGCAAAGGCTTATCCTTATCTTCTTCCTCTTTCTTATTATGAATTTCACCTAACCGTTCCAGCGATATTTTCGCTTCCTGTGCCAGATGCATAAAGTTGATCATTTCACTCAGCGGGCTATTCATCTGTCCAATGATAAACTGCACAGCCAGCATCATACCCAGTGTCATTTCGCCATTCAACACAGCCATTGCCGCAACAACGGTAATCAGTATGTTTTTAGTCTGGTTAACGAATACAGATCCCGCCTGCTGATATTGGTCCACAGAGAGATTTTGCACGTTTACCCGAAACAGGCGGGCCTGTATACGCTCCCATTCCCAACGCTTTTGTTTTTCGTAGTTGTTCAGTTTGATCTCCTGCATTCCGGTGATCAACTGAATCAACATGCTTTGATTATCCGACATGTGCGAGAACTTCTTATAGTCCAGTTCCCGCCGCTTCCGCATAAACAACCACACCCAAACCACATAGACAGCCGAACCGATCAGGAAAATCAGCAAGATTACCCAGCTATAGATCGCCAGCACAATGGCAAAAACCGACAGACTCACAACCGAAAACAGCACACCTAGCGTTTGCGTTGTAAGGAAGCGTTCGATGCGCCGGTGATCCTGGATGCGCTGCATCAGGTCGCCAATCATTTTGGTATCGAAAAAACCAATTGGCAGCCTCATCAGCTTAATCAGAAAGTCGGATATAATGGAAATATTGATTCGGGTGGATATATGCAACAGGATCCAGGAGCGAATAAACTCGATGGAAGTCTGCCCTATGAAAAGCACCATTTGTGCAATCAACACCAGGTAAATGAAATTCAGATCCTGGTTATTAATCCCCACATCGACCAAACTCTGGGTCAAAAAAGGAAAAATAAGCTGAATAAGGCTGGCTGCAATAAAGCCAACAAGCAACTGCCCCATCAACCGGCGATGCGGGCGCAAATAACGAAACAGGAAAGTGAAGCCACCTTTGGGCTGCTTTTCATCCTCACGCTCATAAAAAGTTGGCGTAGGCTGAAGCATCAGGCAAATTCCTTTGCTAACTCCTTCCTTGGCTGTTGCCAGCCAGTGCTGCTTAAACTCGGCATCGGTGTATTTCACCAGCCCAAAAGCCGGATCAGCGACATGTATTTTCCCTTTGCGCGCCTCGTACAGCACCACAAAGTGATTCTGATCCCAGTGCACAATGCATGGCTTAGGCACATCGTTCACCAACTGCTCGAACGACACCTTCGTCCCCATCGATCGCATACCGATAGCCTCGGCTGCATCGCTGATGCCCAGCAGGGAAACACCTTCACGTGAGATATGAGATTGGTCCCGGAGATAATCCAACGGAATGCTTTTGCCATAGAACTTGGCAATCATACGCAGGCAGGTAGGCCCACAGTCCATAGCATCCGGTTGTTTAAAATGAGGAAATCGGGACATACGTACACAGTTAATGCAATAAATATAGGGCGAAATAAGAGCGCTTTGCCCTCCCGTCGAAATAACTTATCCACAACCTGTCGTTAATAGCTAGGTTTTTCAAGCCTTCAAACACGATTAATTCACGACATATTGAACTTTAACCTGCAATAACCGATTCATTGTAAACAATGCCTGCCCCAACTTAAACAATAACCACTTGGACTTAAACAATGCCTGCTCCAACTTAAGCAATAACCATTTCACTCCGTGCAACGAGTATTTTTTTTCACGAATTACTGTGCTAAAAATGGATTCATTCCCTGAAAGATTTCCAAGCCCACATTTCCTCAAACTACAAACGCAGACCGGTCTGATCTGCGTTTGCGGGATATAATTCATTCCGTTTCTACTCGGTATAAACCACTTCGTTTACCAGATCCTTGCCAGCAAAGAAATCGGTAATATTATCGAGTGTAACACCTGCAATATTCATCAAAGCCTCACGGGTAAAAAAGGCTTGGTGCGAAGTAATAATCACATTATTGAAGGTAAGCAAACGCGCCAGTGTATCGTCGAACAACACACGATCGGACAAATCCTCGAAGAAGTATTCACTCTCTTCCTCATACACATCGAGGCCAGCAGCCCCCACCTGGCCCGACTTCAGTCCGTCAATCAGGTCCGAAGTACGAATCAGCTTACCACGGCCGGTATTCACAATCATCACCCCTTGCTTCATCATTGCAATGGCATCTTTATCAATCAGCCACTTCGTCTCGCGGGTGAGCGGGCAGTTCAGCGAAATAACATCCGATTGCTGCAAAAGCGAATCCAGGTCAACATAGCGGCAACCAACCGACTTGGCGAACTTCTCGTCGGGATAGGGGTCGTAAGCCAACACATCCATATCGAAACCTTTCAGAATTTTCACCAGCGCTTTACCAATCTTACCGGTTCCGATAACACCAGCTGTTTTACCCTGCATGGTAAAGCCCATTAAACCGTTCAATGTAAAATTCGCATCACGGGTCCGAAAATAAGCCCGGTGGATTTTCCGGTTCAGCGTCATCATCAATGCCACCGTATGTTCGGCAATCGCATTTGGGGAATAAGCCGGCACTCGCACAATCCGCAGTTTTCCTTTGGCGTGTTTCAAATCCACATTATTAAAACCCGAGCAGCGCAAAGCCACTAGCTTCACCCCAAAGTCTGCCAACTGGTCGATCACACTGGCTGAAATTATATCGTTCACAAAAACCACGACAACATCGGCATCCTTCGCCAGGATGCAGTTATCGGGCGTAATATGATATTGAAAAAACTTAATGCGGTAACCGTAGTTTTCGTTCAACTGGTTAAACACCTCACGATCGTACGGTTTGGTATCGAAAAAGGCGATTAAAGGCTTGTTTTTCTCTTCTGTCATAATATCGAATGTCAAAATTAAATGAGTTCATATGAAACAGCCTGAAACGACTAAAGGTTCGGCCATCTCAACATTAACACCAAAAGAAAAACAGAAGCCAAAAACGCCTCAAAAAAACAGAGCAAACACAGCCCTTAAAATGCGTGCTCTTTATTTACCGAAAGTAATTGATTTAAGCAAACCAACACGCCAAATTCAGCATCATTTCAATAACATATTTTAACGCAGGGCATACGCAATATTGTTAAGAAATTATTATTAAATTTGAAAGCAACCTCAGAAATCAAACCACAATAAAACGTTTATCTAACCAATAAAATCAGCGATTATGAGAGTATATAAGACTGATGAAATCCGGAACATTGCACTAATTGGCAATGCCGGCACTGGGAAAACCACCCTCGCAGAGGCCATGCTGCTGGAGGGTGGAGTAATCAACCGCCGGGGCGAAGTAACAGCCGGTAACACGGTATCGGACTACCAGCCCATTGAGCAGGATTATGGCAACTCTGTTTTTTCGACAGTACTGCATGCTGAATACAACAATAAAAAGATCAATATCCTCGACACTCCGGGAATGGACGACTTTCGAGGTGCGGTTGTTGGGGCACTCCACGTTGTTGGTAGTGCAATTATTGTTATCAATACGCCTCACGGCATCGAATCAGGAACTGAATCAGCCTACCGAATTACCGAAACTGCACACAAACCGGTGATCTTCCTGTTCAACCACCTCGACCACGAAAATGTCAACTACGAACAAACCCTTGAACAAGCCAAAGCACTATACGGCAATAAAGTCACAACGGTACAATACCCGGTAAATGCAGGTCCCGACTTCAACACCATCATCGATGTATTGAAGATGAAACAATACAAATACTCCCTGGATGGCGGACCGGTTGAAATAACAGACATCCCCGACAGCGAGAAAGAACGAGCTGATGAACTGCATAACGAATTAGTGGAAATGGCTGCCGAAAACGATGAAGGTTTGATGGAACTTTATTTTGAAAAAGGCTCCTTAACCGAAGATGAAATGCGCCAGGGTATCAAACTGGGCATGATCGAACGCTCGTTATTCCCTGTTTTCTGCACGGGAGCCAAGCAAGATGTGGGTGTAAGTCGCCTGATGGAATTCATCACCAACATTACACCTTCACCGGCCGAAGCCGTTGAGATTCCGGAATTGAATGGCAAGCACCCCAAGGTAGATCCATCGGAATCACCTTCCCTGTTTGTTTTCAAAACAACGATCGAGCAACACGTCGGTGAAATCACCTTCTTCAAAGTGATGAGCGGTACCGTCAAGGAAGGACAAGACCTAACCAACTCGAAAACTGAAAATAAAGAACGTATCTCTCAAATATTTGTCAATGCGGGCAAAAACCGCATTAAAGTGGCCGAAATGATCGCCGGCGACATTGGATCGACTGTCAAGCTACGCGAAACCAAGGTGAACCACACCCTGAGTGAAAAAGTAGCCCATTACGACTTCAAGCCCATTGAGTTTCCGACGTCGCGGCATACCGTTGCACTTTCAGCAGTTAATGAAGCCGACGAGGAAAAAGTGAGCGAAATGTTCGCAAAGATGCACGATGAAGACCCAACTTTCATTGTTGAGTACTCCAAAGAACTGAAACAGATGCTGGTGCACTGTCAAGGCGAGTACCACCAAAACGCACTGCTTTGGTATTACAAAAATGTTTTCAAGCTCGATATTGAATTCAAAGCTCCAAAAGTTCCTTACCGCGAAACCATCACCCGGTCGGCACAAGCAGACTACCGCCACAAAAAGCAATCGGGTGGCGCCGGTCAGTTTGGTGAGGTACACCTGGTTATTGAGCCTTATGAAGAAGGCAGTGAAGCTCGCAGTTCATTTAAGATGGGCGATAAAGAGCAGAAGCTTTCAGTTCGCGACACCCAGGAGCACCAACTTCCATGGGGAGGTAAACTGATCTTCCACAACTGCATTGTAGGTGGTTCAATTGATGGCCGTTTTATGCCAGCCATCCTAAAAGGAATTATGGAAAAAATGGAAGAAGGACCGCTCACTGGTTCTTATGCACGCGACATTCGGGTTTATGTGTACGATGGGAAAATGCACCCCGTTGACAGCAACGAGATCTCGTTCAAATTAGCCGGACGCCATGCCTTCTCAACTGCCTTTAAAGAAGCTGGCCCCAAGATTCTGGAACCGATTTATAATATTGAAGTCATGGTACCCAGCGAACGCATGGGCGACGTAATGAGTGACCTGCAAGGCCGACGCGCTCTGATCATGGGAATGGGTAGCGAAAAAGGCTACGAGAAAATCGAAGCCCGCGTACCACTGAAAGAAATGTTTAAGTACTCAACATCCCTGAGCTCGATCACGCAAGGTCGCGGACGCTTTAGTATGAGTTTCGACGGTTACGAAAAAGTACCACAAGAAGTTCAGGATGAATTATTACACAGCTATGCAGCTGAAATGGTCGAAGAATAACCTAAAAAAGCCATCAGATTATAGTTTTATAGTAATTGTTATGAAAGAAAGCCCCGAGTCGGATGATTCGGGGTTATTTTTTGATCTATTCTGCTTGATTTACTTAGGCCTGAACAAATGGAAGAACCCGGACTTATGCCACTTACGGTCGTCACGCCCCCGCCCTTCAACAACGTAAAAATAAACTCCCGGACTTGCCAGGCGGCCGCCAATCCGACCATCCCAGCCCAAGTCTTCGCCGTCACTCTCAAAATTCCCGAGGTTATTTCGACTCACGGCATACACACTTTTCCCCCAACGATTGTAGATTTTAATATCAATGCTCTTCATCGAAGTAAAATAAACTACGAACTTATCGTTATCCCCATCACCATTCGGTGTAAAGAAGTTGGGAGCATCAATATATGAAGTATCAACTTTGATATAGTAATCCAGGTAAACCGTGTCGCGACATACCAACTCAGCTGAGTTTTTTGTAGCAACCATTTTCACCATATACTGGCCCGAATTCTGGAAGGTATAAACCGGATTTTGATCCAGGGCTACATCCATAATACTATCGGAAACAACTCCCTGAGCAGCAGCTTCGGCCCGGATTTCTGAGATATCCCGAAAAAAGAACCATTCATACTCATCGGCATTTTGCGACTGATTTGTAAAGCTCACTTCCAATGGAGCCTCTCCACTTTCGGGGCTGGCAGTGAAATCGGCTTTTGGCACAACCGATTCATAATAGACACTGGTCGTTGCCGAGCACCCCAAGTCGTCGTAAACTGTCAAATTGTAGGTTGTATTGGTACTTGGAGGATAATAAATAGTCGGGCTCAACAGCGTACTCAGCGCTTCTGAGCCGGCCTCCCACTTCACCTGAACATTCTTAACGACAGATAAAGTTCCGCCGGTCGACAGATCAGTATATTGCAAATTTGCCTCCGTCAATGAACCGGTTATCTTGAAATAGTCACAGGTTACTTCGGTAATTTCAGCACTCACCTCATACCAACTGGTAAAAACCCAGGCAGTATAGGTTTCTGTTGTTCCACCCGATGTTACATTCACACGATAGCAACCATCGGCCAAGCCATTAATAGTGGAAGTTTCAACACCCAAATCTCCGGCATAATAGGGATCAAAAGAAGCTGTAGTGGCATTGTATTTCAACCACTCAAAATCGGCTGCCACGCCTGTCGAAAACTGGGCCGTTAGACTACCCGATGCCCCTCCCTGCTGTCCGCAAAACGTATAAATAGCATCCTGCGCCCCGGAGGAGTAATTAGTTAATGTTTGACCATCGGAATTGGCTGAAATTTGCGCGTTGGAATCGACGGCATAGCATAAAACAGAGATTGCAAAAAGAACTGAAAATAAATGCTTCATCTGCAACAGAATCAGGTTTTGTACTTCGAATTACACAATATTAACGCATAAAATTCATTTATCTTTTGCGATAGCCTTATTTTTATTACCGAAATGATCTTTTCATTTCTTGTTGAAAACTATCGGGCTGCTAAACAATGAATCCGGAAAATAGGTTTTACTTTTGAGCCAAGGATTGAAATTGCCCCCACACCCAATTGCAGGCTTTGTATAATAAACTGAAGATATAAGCGATAAGAATGACTCTTATCCTCAAAAGATTTGATTAAGCATGAATTATTTGGACGGATTAAATGAGGCCCAACATCAGGCAGTTGTAAATATTGACGGCCCATCACTGGTCATAGCTGGTGCAGGCTCCGGAAAAACCCGTGTGTTGACTTTCCGCATAGCGCACCTACTGCAAAAAGGAGCTAAACCTGGCAGTATTCTGGCCCTGACCTTTACCAATAAAGCGGCCAAAGAGATGAAGGAGCGGATTGCAACAATCGTTGGGCAATCGACCGCCCGCTATCTATGGATGGGAACGTTTCACTCCATTTTTGCACGCATCCTAAGAACGGAAGCTGAAGTTCTGGGGTTCCCGTCGAACTTTACCATTTACGATTCAGCCGACTCCAAAAGCTTGATTAAAACGATTCTGAAAAGCATGCAGCTGGACGAAAAAACGTACAAGCCCAATGTCGTTGCCAGCCGGATTTCTTCAGCTAAAAACAATTTGATTACAGCTGGAGCATATCAGCAGAACGCACAGATCATGGAGTACGACATGAGCATCCGCATGCCACGTATTGCCGAGATTTATAAAGAATACGACAAACGCTGTAAAATAGCAGGGGCCATGGACTTTGATGACCTGTTGCTCAAAACAAACATTCTTTTTCGCGACCACAAAGACATCCTTGCCAAGTATCAGCAGAAGTTTGATTACTTACTGGTTGATGAGTACCAGGATACCAACTTCTCACAGTACCTGATCATCAAAAATCTGGCTGCAATGCACCAAAACCTTTGTGTTGTAGGCGATGATGCCCAAAGTATCTATTCCTTCAGGGGTGCCAGAATTGAGAATATCCTGAACTTTCAAAAAGATTACCCGAAACACCAGGTTTTCAAGCTGGAACAGAACTACCGGTCAACACAAACCATCGTTAATGCAGCCAATAGTGTCATTGCAAAAAATAAACGCCAGCTGCAAAAGAATGTGTTTTCTGAAAAACAGGGAGGCAATCGCATCAAGGTATTCTCGGCTTTAACCGACAATGAAGAAGGCTACCTGGTCGCTAACGAGATCAGCGAAACGCACATGCGCAAGCATTACCATTATCAGGATTACGCCATTCTGTACCGCACCAATGCACAGTCGCGTATCTTCGAGGAAGCCTTGCGAAAGCGAAATATCCCCTATAAAATCTACGGAGGACTATCATTCTACCAACGGAAAGAAATTAAAGACTTGCTGAGTTATTTCCGTCTGGTGATTAACTCCAAAGACAATGAGGCTCTGAAACGGGTGATCAACTATCCGGCCCGGGGTATTGGAGCAACAACACTTGCCAAACTGGAGCAAGCTGCTGTTTCGGCCGGAGAATCAATCTACGAAGTAATCGATAAAAGCCGGCAATACGATGGTCCTTCACTCGACCTCAACAAAGGAACTTTGTCGAAACTGGTCAACTTCAGCGACCTGATAACTCAATTCCAGGAAAAAGCTCAGACCGCAGATGCTTACGAGTTAGCCAGCCATATTGCCACGCAAACCGGCATCATGAAAGACCTTTATCGTGACCAAACACCAGAAGGATTGAGCCGATTTGAAAACATCCAGGAATTGTTAAACGGTATCCAGGAATTCACCATCAATGCCCGTGAGGAAGGATCGCCCAATGCCTTGGAAAACTACATGGAAGATGTGGCCTTACTGACGGACCAGGACGGTGAAAAAGAAGAAGATCTGGATAAAGTTACTTTAATGACCGTTCACTCTTCCAAGGGGTTGGAGTTTAAAAATGTGTTCATTGTGGGTATGGAAGAAAATCTCTTCCCTTCGGCTCCCATGGGCGGAGCAAGCCCGAGTATCGAATCATTTGAAGAAGAACGTCGCTTGTTTTATGTTGCCCTAACAAGGGCTGAAGAAAACGCTTATTTGAGTTTCGCCAAACAGCGCTACCGCTGGGGAAAACTGGATTTTTGTAATCCCAGTCGTTTCATCATGGAAATAGACCCGCTTTTCCTGGATATGCCTGAAGAGAACGGAATAGGTTACGAGCGAGAGCCTCAACAAGCCGGAGGTTATGCCGGATTCCGAAAGCCTCAACCTCAGCCAGAACCAAAGCCGCAAGCGACAGGTCGGCCAGCCAATGCCAATCCGCAGCTGATGAACCAAAAGCTCATGCAGCTTAGAGAAGCCAAAAAGCAAAATCAAAATTTTGACGGGGATGATCCACGCGACATTCAATCCGGGATGACGGTTGAACATCAGCGCTTTGGAAAAGGAAAAGTTCAGCAGGTTGAAGGTGCGTTTCCAAACTTAAAAGCCACTGTTTTCTTCCCCAATGCGGGACAAAAACAACTGCTGCTCAAATTCGCGAAATTGCGCATCGTTCGTTAAATGAAAGCCTTAAGTAGCTCAGTATTTTACAAGTTTTACAAACAAAAGATTTGGCTGTGTAGTTATTTCGATTAGCTTTGCAAGTAAGAATACACTTCACAACTGATAATCAGAATTATTACCCGATTGACTCAACCCTTTAGTTGAATTCAGTTTTTTTTAGAAAATTTTACATGGATTACAATTCAAACCGAAAGAAAATGCCCCTTCCGGAGTATGGGCGTAATTTACAGAATATGGTCGACCATATCATGACCATTGAAGACAGGGACGAAAGAAACCGCGCATCCCGCACAATTATTGATATTATGGGCAACTTATACCCTTACCTTCGTGACATCAATGATTTTAAACATAAACTATGGGATCACCTGGCCATCATGTCTGATTTCCAATTAGACATTGACTATCCATATGATCCGCCACGTCGGGAAACATTCAACGAACCACCGGCAAGGATCCCCTACAGCACAGGAAGAATCAAGCTACGCCATTACGGCAAGATTCTGGAATCGATGGTGGCCAAAGCAAATGATTATGAGTCAGGTGAAGAAAAAGAAATTCTGATTAAGCTACTGGCCAACCACATGAAGAAAAGCTACCTGACCTGGAATAAGGATGCGGTGGATGATGAAAAGATCTACGAAGATCTGGAGATTTTATCCAGAGGAAACATTAAACGTAACGATCTGGATTTAGCTGAAACCAAAGACCTTCTGCAAAACAAAACCCGTAAAAAGCAGAATACCCAGAACACCCGCAATCAAAAGAAACATCGTCGATAAACAGCTTTTAAACAATTACTCCGGAGATGGCAACATTTCATATTGAAGGGGGCAGAAAGCTTAACGGAACTTTGGAACCACAAGGAGCCAAAAACGAAGCTTTACAAATTATTTGCGCCACCCTGCTAAGCCCTGAAAAGATTACAATTAGCAATATTCCCGAAATCAGAGATGTACTGAAACTAATTGAACTACTATCTGATTTAGGTGTAAAAACAGAACGCATCCAAAAGGGCACTTTCAGCTTTCAGGCTGATGCAATCAACATTGATTATCTGAAAAGTGAACAATTC
This sequence comes from Mangrovibacterium sp., assembly GCF_059905295.1. NCBI lineage: Bacteria > Pseudomonadati > Bacteroidota > Bacteroidia > Marinilabiliales > Prolixibacteraceae > Mangrovibacterium > Mangrovibacterium sp. The sequence goes on along the minus strand of NZ_JBZQJF010000209.1, from coordinate 6,823 downwards.
TCTCAACAAGCGATAAGCCTACGTGGCTCCATCATGATTGTAGGGCCATTACTGGCTCGTTTCGGACAAGCCTATATCCCTCAACCCGGAGGTGATAAAATCGGTCGCCGCCGTCTGGACACCCACTTTGTGGGGCTCCAAAAACTGGGAGCAAAATTCGAATTCGACTCTGAAAAACATTACTTCAGCGTAAAAGCAGACAAGCTTACCGGGAGCTACATGCTCCTTGACGAAGCATCGGTAACGGGGACAGCCAACATTTTAATGGCTGCTGTGTTAGCTGAAGGAACAACAACCATATACAATGCTGCCTGCGAACCTTATCTGCAGCAACTTTCGCGAATGCTGGTAAGCATGGGTGCCAAAATCACCGGCATTGGTTCAAACTTACTGACGATCGAAGGCGTAGCATCACTCTCAGGCTGTGATCATCGTATTTTACCCGATATGATTGAAGTTGGTAGTTTCATTGGTCTGGCTGCTATGACCGGATCCGACATTACCATTCCCAATGCAGGCGTTGCACATTTGGGGATTATTCCCGATTCTTTCAAACGCTTAGGAATCAAAATGGAAATCACCAACGACACCATACATATTCCGGCTCAGGATGAATATGAAATTGAAACATTCATCGACGGGTCAATTATGACCATTGCCGATGCTCCATGGCCCGGTTTAACACCAGACCTTTTGAGTATCTTTTTGGTGGTAGCCACGCAGGCAAAAGGCAGTGTATTGATTCACCAAAAGATGTTTGAAAGTCGTCTGTTCTTTGTCGACAAACTGATTGATATGGGTGCTCAAATTATTCTTTGCGATCCGCACCGGGCAACAGTTATCGGTCTCAATAAGCAAGTTCAGCTCCGCGGAACAACCATGAGTTCTCCGGATATTCGTGCCGGTGTATCCCTGTTAATCGCTGCTCTCTCAGCACAAGGGAACAGTAAAATTTCGAATATTGAACAAATCGATCGGGGTTACGAAGCTATTGACGAACGCTTAAATGCCTTGGGTGCATCAATTCAACGAATTAATTAAGGCACAAACTTTGTTAACTTTAGCAAACAGAATAAACAAAACACGACATTCTGTTTTTAATAAAGAAAGCAAATTATAAATGCAATAATTACACAGGTTATGAAAAAGAATTTAATAATCGCCTTCCTTTTTGCCTTTGTGCTGGTTGCACCACAGTTAAGCCAGGCACAAAAAATTGGAATCAGCATAGGCAACAAAGCACCGGAAATAGCCGAAAAAACAGCTGACGGGACCGTATTAAAACTTTCTTCGCTAAAAGGGCAATATGTCTTAATCGATTTTTGGGCATCCTGGTGTGGCCCCTGCCGGCGCGAAAACCCGACCGTGGTTAAGGCTTACCAAACGTACAAAAACGAAAAATTCAAAGACGGTAAAGGTTTCACTGTGTTCAGCGTGTCACTCGACAAATCGAAAGATGCCTGGCAACAAGCAATTGCCAGTGATCACCTGAGCTGGAAAAATCATGTCAGTGACCTCAACGGATGGAATGCCAAATATGCCGCAGTTTACGGCGTTCGGAGCATACCTATGAACTTCTTAATTAATGGCGACGGTATTATTGTAGCTAAAAACCTTCGCGGACCGGCTTTAACAGCCAAATTGAAAGAGCTTTTAAAATAAGCTGAAATCGTATAGAGCATCTTATTGAACAGCTTACAAATGAAATAATTGCTAAAAAGGCAATAAATCAAGAAGGTAGTACCTGCGTACTGCCTTTCTTATTCTAATTTTGTCAGCTTTCAAAAAGAATAAAGTGCCAAAATGTCCCAATATACTGGATGGCAGTATTTTTGTGAAATGTCAGTCTAAAAATAAAAACAGAAATAAATATGGCAGAAGAAAAAGTTGTAAATGAGCAAGAAACAAGTGCTGAAGAATTAAATAAGGAACAAGCAACAGCACAGGAAGAAACTGCTAAAAAAGAACATAAACACGACAAAAAGTCAAAAAAAGATAAGAAAGACGAAACGCAGGAGCAAATCGAAAAATTGCAGAATGAAATTGCAGACATGAAAGACAAACATGTCCGTCTGCAAGCTGAGTTTGACAATTTCAGAAAACGTACCCTGAAAGAAAAAATGGAGTTAATGAAATCGGGAGGTGAAGGCGTCCTGATGAATATTATTCCGGTTATTGATGATTTAGAACGTGCTCTCGTTGCTTTTAGTGATGTTGATGATGAAAACCCGCTGAAGCAAGGCGTAACCTTAATCTATTCTAAATTTCAGGAATTCCTGAAACAGAACGGAATTAAAGAGATTGATGCAAAAGAAAAAGACTTTGACACCGACCTTCACGAAGCCATTACTAAAATTCCGGCTCCCACAGAAGAGTTAAAAGGCAAAGTTGTTGATGTAATCCAAAAAGGATACCTGTTACACGAAAAAGTTATTCGCTTTGCCAAAGTTGTAATTGGCGAGTAATTTAGAAAAAACAGAGGAAGAATGTCAAAAAGAGATTATTACGAAGTTTTAGGCGTTAGCAAGAGTGCTACTGCTGAGGAGATCAAGAAAGCATACCGCAAAAAGGCGATTCAATATCACCCCGACAAAAATCCGGACAATAAAGAAGCGGAAGAAAAATTTAAAGAAGCAGCTGAAGCATACGAAGTGCTTAGCAACCCACAGAAGAAACAACGCTACGATCAATTTGGTCATGCGGGCATGGGTGGTGCTGCCGGAGGTGGCTTTGGTGGCCACGATATGTCTATGGATGACATCTTCTCCATGTTCGGGGACATCTTCGGTGGCGGAGGTGGCTTCGGCGGTTTTGGCGGTTTTGGCGGTTTTGGCGGCGGTGGTCGCAGCCAGGGACGCCGTGTTCACCGCGGATCGGACTTGCGCGTGAAAGTTACGCTGAGCCTGAAAGATGTTGCTAACGGGGTAGAGAAAAAGCTAAAACTCAAAAAACAGGTTACCTGCGACAGTTGTCACGGTTCAGGGGCCGAGGGCGGTTCGGATTACGAAACCTGCTCAACCTGTCATGGTAGCGGACATGTAACCCGTGTTACCAATACCTTGCTGGGACAAATGCAAACCACTTCAGCCTGCCCTACATGTAGTGGCGAAGGTCAGATTATTAAAAATAAGTGTAGCAAATGTCACGGCGAAGGAATCATAAAAGGTGAAGAAGTTGTAAGCTTTAAGATACCTGCAGGGGTAGCCGAAGGTATGCAACTGAACGTCTCAGGCAAAGGAAATGCCGGACGTCGTGGTGGCGTAAATGGTGACCTGCACGTCATTATTACCGAAGAGCAACACCCGGACCTGGTTCGCGATGGAAACAACCTGATCTACAACCTGTTTTTAGGGATGCCCGATTTCGTACTGGGAACTACTGCCGAGATTCCAACCATTGAGAACAAGGTGAAAGTCAAAATTGAAGCGGGCACACAACCGGAAAAAATTCTCCGGCTAAGAGGCAAAGGCCTACCTGAAGTTAATGGCTACGGACAGGGAGATTTACTGGTTCGCATACATGCCTGGTCGCCGAAAAAGATTAGCGCCGAAGAAAAAAAGATGCTCGAAAAATTGCAGCAATCTCCAAACTTCCAAGCCAATCCATCACCGGGCGATAAGAACTTCTTTGAGAAAATGAGAGATATTTTCGACTAAATACATCCCAAAAACCTCCCCCTCGGGAGGTTTTTTACTTTCCGCCGGTAATCTCCACATTTTAGAGATTAACCTTCCAAATAACCAAAATATTACCTCCTTCAACCCATTTTTTCCTCCTGAGTTAGCATTTATACTATAAAAACATAAAATAGCACTATTTGCACCTATTCAACTCCTTTTATCATCCAATTCTTACTCTTTTTACTCATTCTTTTCCTCTTTTACATATTCAATTCCTCTTTTACTACCTTTTTTCCCGAATTCATCCAATTACCGACCAATTCTGAATAATTTGTTGTAACTTGAATAAAAACACAAGATCAGCCACTAAAACACCTGATTATGCAGCAAAAATTCGCTCACGAGGAACTCATCTCCCAGATCAAGAAAAGAATGCACGAACAAGGGGTGACCTATTTCTCCCTGGGACAAGCCCTCGGGGTGTCGCGCAATACCGTCAACAAGATGATGCTGTCCAAAACAATGACCATCTCCCGGCTACAGGAAATATCAGTCATCCTCAATTATAATTTCTTCCAGGTAATTGCCAACCGCCTGGCACTCGAAAGCCCACCCTCGGCCGAGCAGGAAAAAATAAAACAACTGGAAACGGAAAAACAGGTGTTGATACAGGCACTGCGACAACCTTCAAGCTAATAACTTCGTGAAAGCGGAGAACAGAATTAGACAATAACAAATAAAACTAACAAAAATCATTTCTTAATTTTAAATTAACAGAAATTCCTTTGGTTCAATTTCAATTTATAACTATACTTGCACATCAAAAATAAAGAACAATGCTTTACAACTGCGGACATCACGGCCATCATCATCTTTTCCTATTACAAGGTAGGCCGTAATTCTTTTGTCCGCATTGAAACAAAAAATATTAACGCAAAGAAGGCTTACCATCAGGTAGGCCTTTTTTATTTTTAAAACTTGATCATGACACAATTGAAGATTGCCGTCCAAAACAAAGGACGCTTGTTTGAAGATTCCATGGATTTAATCAAAGAAACCGGAATCAAATTTTCACTGGGCAGCAGCCGTGTTTTACTGGCTTCAGCTAAAAACTTCCCAATGGAAGCGCTTTTCCTGCGCGACGACGACATCCCTCAAACTGTTGCCGACGGCGTTGCCGACATTGGTATCGTTGGTGAAAACGAAGTACTGGAAAAAAAGATGAACGTCGTTGTTGCCAAACGCCTTGGATTCAGCAAATGCCGCTTATCACTGGCCATCCCAAAATCAGATGATTACAAGGGACCTGAATATTTCAACGGCAAAAAAATTGCAACTTCTTACCCGGTTATTTTAAAAGACTGGCTCGATAAGAATAAGGTAAATGCCGACATTCACGTCATCACCGGATCGGTTGAGATTGCCCCTGGAATTGGTTTAGCTGATGCAATTTTCGATATCGTTAGCTCGGGTTCAACCCTGGTGGCTAACCGTTTGAAAGAAGTAGAAGTGGTTACACCATCAGAGGCCCTGTTGATTGCAACACCGAATCTTCCTGCAGAAAAGCAAGCCATCCTCGACGAACTGATCTTCCGCTTAGAGTCTGTTCAACGCGCTGAAGGCAAAAAATACATCGTTCTGAATGCCCCGAAAGAGAAAGTAGCTGAAATATCTGCGATTCTTCCAGGCATGAAAAGCCCGACCGTTACGCCATTGGCCGAAGAAGGATGGGTATCTTTGTCGTCGGTAATTGCTGAAAAAGAATTCTGGGAAATCATTGGCAAACTAAAAACGGCCGGTGCTCAAGGAATCCTGGTGATGCCAATCGAAAAAATGATCTTCTAATACGGAGGTCAAACCAGATCCAAATTGGCAATAAATGTGATTAAGATTGACAGTTAAGATTGCTTCCTCTCCGGCAGCTGCCGGATCGCAATGACGTCATCGCGAGGAGGAGGCACGACGACGAAACGATCTTTCATAAAACTTGATAATTGTTGTAAAAAAGTACGTGCATGAAACGCTATATCAATCCAACGCCTGCTGAGTGGCCTGCAATTTTGGAACGCCCCTTGTTCAACGCAGCCGACTTAGCCGGGCGAGTTCAAAACATCTTAGATGAAATTAAGGCGGAAGGTGAAGTTGCCGTTCGCAAATACACCGAAAAGTTCGACGGTGTAGTTCTGGAAAATATCGCCGTTAGCGAGGCGGAGATACAGGAAGCTGTTGGCTTGGTTGACACTGAGCTGAAGTCGGCCATTGAGCAGGCAGCCGCAAACATTCATCGTTTTCATGCACAACAGAAACTGGAACTCAAAAAGGTTGAAACCAGCCCGGGCGTCATTTGCTGGCAAAAAGCTGTAGCCATTGAAAAGGTAGGCTTATACATCCCCGGAGGTTCTGCCCCACTCTTCTCAACCGTCCTGATGTTGGCCCTCCCTGCTAAAATTGCAGGTTGCAAGGAAATCGTACTCTGTACACCTCCGGCCAAGGATGGTACTATTAACCCGGCAATTTTGTTTGCAGCCCAATTGGTTGGTGTTACCAAAATCTTTAAGCTGGGAGGTGTTCAGGCCATTGGAGCAATGGCTTATGGTGCCGGTGATGTTCCGAAAGTCAATAAAATCTTTGGACCAGGGAACCAATATGTCATGGCAGCCAAACAGTTGATCAGCATCAGCGATGTGGCTATCGACATGCCAGCTGGTCCATCGGAAGTGGCCGTTATGGCCGACGAATCTGCAAATCCGGCTTTCATTGCTTCCGACCTGCTTTCGCAAGCCGAACACGGCCCCGATTCACAGGTTATCCTGGTAACCAATTCAACTCAACTCATCGACCGGGTTGAAGCCGAGCTTGAAAAGCAACTGAACGAGTTAAGCCGTGCTGAAATTGCGGTGAAAGCTTTGGGAAACAGTGTTGCAATCGTTTTAAACGACAAAACCGAAATGATTAAGCTCATCAACGAGTACGCTCCGGAGCACTTAATTATTTCCATGAGTGATTACCTGGATGTTGCCGAACAAATTACCAATGCCGGATCAGTATTTCTGGGTAATTACACACCGGAAAGTGCCGGCGACTATGCATCAGGAACAAACCACACCTTGCCAACCAACGGCTGGGCCCGCTCGTTCAGCGGTGTTAACCTGGACAGTTTCACCCGGAAAATTACTTTCCAGGAAATTTCGAAAGAAGGTATT
>NZ_JBZQJF010000208.1:0-14381 GCF_059905295.1 Mangrovibacterium sp. | reverse complement strand
TTTTGAGGGGGCGTGGCACCGTGCCACGAGCTCCCCAACCGTTCGGGAAGGCATGGCACCGTGCCACAACAAGAAAAATGTTCCGGTGGAGGCGTGGCACATTGCCACAACGAGAAAAATGCTCCAGTGGAGGTGTGGCACGCTGCCATAACGGGAAAAACGTTCCGGAGGGGGTATGGCACCCTGCCGTTAAGTTGCCACTGCTCTTTCCTTTTAATAGCAAGCGTTTTTTTTTGCTCCTTTTCGTATGATTATTTTTTAACGGTTTGGCGTTAGTTATTGACATTCGCTTTCAAAATTTGCGCACTTTTGCTTTCTTTATCTTTGCGATAAATTCAATTCAAATTATGACTCCAAAGTACGACGAAGGATCCATTAGAACATTAGATTGGCAGGAACACATCCGCAAGCGCCCGGGTATGTATATCGGGAAGCTGGGTGATGGTACAGCTAGCGATGACGGTATTTATGTGTTGCTGAAAGAAGTGATTGATAACTCGATTGACGAGTTTATGATGGGCTTTGGTAAAAAAATTGAGGTGAGTGTTTCGAATGAGATTGTTTCCATCCGGGATTATGGACGTGGCATTCCGCTTGGAAAATTAAAGGATGTGGCCTCTAAAATGAATACCGGGGCTAAGTACGATTCGGAGGTATTCAAAAAGTCAGTTGGATTGAATGGCGTTGGTATTAAAGCCGTGAATGCATTATCGACAACTTTTAATATTAAAGCCTTTCGCGAGGGAGAGGTGAAAGAAATTATTTTCTCGCAAGGGCAGGTTGTTGAGGAAAAAGACGTTGTTGCAACTGATCAGGCGAATGGAACTGAGGTGAGTTTTGTCCCCGATCTGGATATTTTCCGCAATTATCGCTTTCGCAGCGATTACGTGGAAAACATGATGAAGAACTATTCGTTCCTGAATGCCGGCTTGACGATTTATTGCAATGGTGAACGCTACCAGAGTAAGAACGGTTTGAAGGATCTGCTGGAAGAGAACCTCGATACGGAATCACTTTATCCGGTCATTCATTTGAAAGGAGAGGATATTGAGGTGGCTCTGACTCACGGAAATCAGTATGGCGAGGACTATTACTCGTTTGTGAACGGGCAGCATACGACACAAGGTGGAACTCACTTGGTTGCTTTTCGCGAAGCTTTGGTGAAAACAATCCGGGACTTTTATAAGAAAGACTTCGATCCGTCGGATATTCGGGCTTCCATTATTGCCGCAATTTCAATCAAGGTAGAAGAGCCTGTTTTCGAATCACAAACAAAAACGAAACTAGGGTCGCGCGATATCGGGCCGGATGGACCATCGGTGCGTAATCACGTGGTTAACTTCGTTCAAAAAGAATTAGATAATTATCTCCATAAAAATGCAGATGTCGCAGAGGTGTTGCTGCGACGTATCCAGGAATCGGAACGAGAGCGAAAAGCAATTTCCGGTATTAAGAAACTGGCCAAGCAACGGGCGAAAAAAGTGAGTCTGCACAACCGTAAGTTGCGCGATTGCAGGGTTCATTTTAACTCGACAAAGGATAATAAGGCCGACTCGAGTATTTTTATTACCGAGGGGGACTCGGCTAGTGGCTCAATTACTAAATCACGCGATGTAAATACGCAGGCTGTATTTAGCTTGAAAGGAAAGCCGCTGAACACTTATGGCCTAACAAAGAAAGTGGTTTACGAAAACGAAGAATTTAACCTGCTGCAGGCTGCTTTGAACATTGAAGAAAGCATGGATGACCTTCGGTATAATAAGGTAATTATTGCAACCGATGCCGATGTGGATGGTATGCACATTCGGTTGTTACTCATTACTTTCTTTTTGCAATTCTTCCCCGAGGTCGTTAAAAAAGGACATTTGTATATTTTGCAAACTCCTCTGTTCAGGGTTCGCAATAAGAAGAAGACATTTTACTGCTATACCGAAGAAGAACGCGTGTCGGCTATTGCCGAATGTGGGAAGGCCGCAGAGATTACCCGATTTAAAGGGTTGGGTGAGATCTCTCCCGATGAGTTTAAAAATTTCATTGGCCCTGAAATTCGATTGGAACCGGTATTGATGAAAAAGCATGAGTCGGTGTCGCAGATGCTTGAGTTTTATATGGGGAAAAATACACCCGACCGGCAGGAATTCATTATTGAGAACCTGTATGTTGAGAAGGATGAAGTTTAACAGCAATTTTTAAATCGATTTAAGGTGAGCGAAGAGGAAATTAAAACAGATCAGTCCGGTTCGGAAAAAGAGGGTAACATCACGTATTTGTCAGGGATGTACCAAAATTGGTTTCTCGACTATGCGTCGTATGTGATTCTTGAACGGGCAGTACCTTACGTTAATGATGGTTTGAAACCGGTGCAGCGACGTATCTTGCATGCCATGCGTGAGATGGATGATGGACGATACAATAAAGTGGCGAATATCATCGGTCAGACAATGATGTATCATCCGCATGGTGATGCATCGATTGGTGATGCTTTGGTGCAGCTCGGGCAGAAAGAACTGCTTGTTGACAGCCAGGGGAACTGGGGTAACATTTTGACCGGCGACGGTGCTGCAGCGCCTCGTTATATTGAGGCTCGCTTGTCGAAGTTCGCCCTTGATGTTGTTTTCAACCCTAAAACAACCAACTGGAAATTGTCATACGATGGTCGAAATCGGGAGCCAATTACCTTGCCTGTTAAGTTTCCGCTCTTGTTGGCACAAGGAGTCGAGGGGATTGCTGTTGGTTTGGCCTCGAAAATATTGCCGCATAACTTTGTAGAACTGATTGATGCTTCAATCGCTTATTTGGAGGGGGAGGAGTTCGAACTCTATCCTGATTTTCCTACCGGTGGATCTGTCGATATTTCAAAATATAACGATGGCTTGCGTGGGGGAGCAATTAAGGTTCGCGCAAAGATCGAAAAACAAGACAGTAAAACGCTTGTTATTAACGAACTTCCTTATGGCAAAACGACCACCTCACTCATCGAGTCGATCATTAAAGCCAACGATAAAGGGAAAATTAAGATAAAGCATATCGACGATAATACATCGGATAAGGTTGAAATACTGGTGCATTTGGCACCGGGAGTTTCATCCGATAAAACGATTGATGCCTTGTACGCATTTACCGACTGTGAGGTGTCTATTTCTCCGAACTCCTGTGTTATTGAAAATGACAAGCCTTTGTTCTTAGGGGTAAGTGAAATTCTAACCCGGAATACAAATCAAACAGTTTCGCTATTGAAACTGGAATTGGAGATCCGGAAGGGCGAATTGTTGGATGCCCTTCATTTTGCTTCATTGGAGAAAATATTTATTGAAGAGCGAATTTATAAGGATAAAGAGTTTGAACAGGCTGAAAATATGGATGAGGCAGTGGCTCACATTGATAAGCGACTGGAACCTTGGAAGCCCAAACTTGTGCGTGAGATTGTGCGTGAAGATATTCTGAAATTGATGGAAATTCGCATGGCCCGTATCCTGAAATTCAATACCGATAAGGCCAACGATCATATTCGTTCAATTGAAGAAGAGATTAAAGAAATTGACTACAATATTGAGCATATCATTCCTTTCAGTATTGCATATTTCCAACGTATAAAAGATAAATACGGAAAAGGGAAAGAGCGTAAAACTGAATTGCGGAGTTTCGAGAATATTGTCGCAACCAAGGTGGTTGTTGCGAATGAGAAGCTTTACGTCGATTATGAGGAAGGCTTCATGGGGACAAGTCTGAAGAAGTCTGAATATGTATGTGATTGTTCCGATATTGACGATATTATTGTTTTCCGGAAGGACGGAACTTACTTTATAACGAAGGTTTCTGATAAGGCCTTCATTGGTAAGAATATTCTACATCTGGCGGTATTTAAGAAAAATGATAAACGGACGATTTACAATGTAGTGTATCGCGATGGAAAACAAGGATTCTATTATATGAAACGATTCGCTGTTACTGGTGTAACCCGCGATAAAGAATATGATGTGACCAAAGGTACTGCTGGTTCGAAGATTTGGTATTTTAGTGCTAACCCGAACGGTGAAGCTGAAATTCTGAAAGTAACCCTTAAGCCTAAAGCCCGGTTGAAACGGATGATGTATGAAGTGGATATGGGTGATTTGGCAATTAAAGGTCGCGGTGCGATGGGGAACATTTTATCGAAATACGAACTGCATCGTGTTGTGTTGAAAGAAAAGGGTATCTCAACATTGGGAGGAAGAAAAATTTGGTTTGATAATGATGTTTTCCGTCTCAACTCAGATGGTCGTGGTAAATATATCGGCGAGTTCCAGGGCGATGATCAAATCTTGGTGTTGTATAAAAATGGTGATTACCAGTTGTATAATTTCGACTTAAGTAATCACTTTGATCAGGATATTTTGACCATTGAGAAATTTGATGCCGATAAAGTCCTGTCGGTTGTCTATTACGATGCCGATCAGGATTTCTACTATGTGAAGCGTTTTCAAATTGATGAAATACATGGTAAACGAGTAAGTTTTATTGGCGATAACGATGGAAATAAATTGATTAGTGTGACTTGGGTACATTATCCGAGATTACAAATTACCTTTGGCGGTAAAAATGCTGAACGCGAGAATGAGATTGTTGAGGTCGCTGAATTTATTGGCATTAAATCGCATAAGGCACGTGGTAAGCGCCTGACAAACTATGACGTTGAGAATATTACCGAAATAGAGCCGATTGTGAAAGATGAGGACGAACATGAACAGCTGGATGAAGAACCCGAGCCTGATTCAGACGATGATGTGCCGTTCGAAATTAATCGGAAGAAGGATGATGAAGAAGATGATAAAAACCAAATGTCGTTGTTCTAAATGAGAATCTATTTAATTGGCTATATGGCCTGTGGCAAAACTACCTTGGGAAAGGAGTTGGCCCATAAACTGGGGTTGTCATTCCTGGATCTGGATAAATATCTGGAGAAGAAATACTTCAAAACTATTCCCCAAATTTTTGAAGAAGAAGGGGAGGCCGGTTTCCGGACAAAGGAGCAGGTCTGTTTGCACGAGGTATCTGAATTTGAAGATATTGTGGTTGCAACAGGGGGGGGAGCTCCGTGTTTTTTCGATAATGTTCAGGTGATGAACCAGAGCGGAACTTGTATTTTCCTGGATGTTGATGCCGAGGAGCTGGCTGATCGTTTGAGAAAATCCAAAACTGAACGTCCTCTAGTAAAAGATAAGACTGCCGAAGAGTTGGTTGGTTTTATTGAAGGCATGCTTGAAAAACGCCGGCCGTTTTATGAGCAGGCTGAGTATTGTATAAGTGGCTCAAACATCACTGTAACTGAGCTTTTATCCAGGATTGAATTTGAACATGAGTAAGCTTGAAATTTGTGCATTGGCTTCCGGTAGCAATGGCAATTGCTATTATATTGGCAACGACGACGAGGCTTTGTTAGTCGACGCCGGTTTGTCGGCCAGACAGCTGCAATTGCGGTTTCAGACGAAGAAAATTGACGAAAGGAAGATTACGGCCATCCTGATTACGCATGAGCATGCCGACCATGCAAGGGGAGCTCGTGTTTTAAGTAAGCGGTTGCAGATTCCTGTATATATTACCAAAAAAACTTTTTTGGCGTTGAGTAAGGCTAACCGCCCGTTAGATCCGGTTTGGTTTGAAGCTGATGAATCATTTACGATAGGGAAGTTTGAAGTCCATTCATTTTCGAAGCAACACGACGCTGCTGATGCTTGTTCGTTTCGGGTTGGTTATGCCGGCCGGAATATTGGTGTGATGACAGATATTGGAGTGGCTTGCGAACGGGTCAGGGATCATTTCTCGCAATGTCATGCTGTATTCTTGGAGAGTAATTACGATGAAGATATGTTGCGCAACGGACCCTATCCCTATTATCTGAAAGAACGTGTTGCCTCTGAACGCGGTCACTTGTCGAACGTGCAGGCTTTTGAGCTGGCCAATGAGTTCGCGGGGGATCATTTACAAACAATCTTCTTAAGTCATATTTCGGGGGAAAACAATACGCCTGAGCTGGCTGGTTCAGTATTTGAAGGCTTACGTAGTCGATTTCGGGTTGAGTTAACCTCCCGCCATGAACCGACTGAATTGGTGTTTGTGTAAGCTTGCTTGAGCTCAAGAAGTCGTACGGATCGTAAACAGACCTCTTAAAAAATAAAAAACCCGAATTTCTTCGGGTTTTAAATAAACAAAGCTTGAAAAATATCTTAATCAGAAAAGCCCTGAGGGCCTCTGCGTAATTTCGAGATTAATCTACTTTAGTTACGTTGGTTGCAACCGGTCCTTTTTTGCCTTCGCCGATTTCGAACTCAACAGTCTCATCTGGCTCTAGTCCATCAAAGGAATTAACTAAACCTGAGTGGTGTACAAAGATATCTTTGTTGTCCTCAGTCAAGATAAAACCGTAACCTTTGGTGGCGTCATACCATTTAACAGTACCTTTCATACTAAATGTGATTAGTAGTTAGATCTGTAATTGTTGTCTCTGCGACCATAGCCACCGCCGCTGTTACCGCCACGGTTGTTACCGCCACGGAAACCACCGCCGCCAGATCTACGATTGTCACGAGGTTTTTCAACTGACTCGTTCACAACCATGGTTCTTCCTTCAAGCTCAGCTCCGTTTAATTCTTCGATAGCTTTTTTTGCTTCATCAGCATTAGCCATTTCAACAAAACCGAAGCCTTTGCTTCTTCCAGTGAATTTGTCTGAAATTAACTTTACAGAACTTAACTCACCATACTCCTCAAAAATCTCTCTCAGATCATCTTCTGTGAGATTGTAGTTGAGGTTTCCTACAAAAATGTTCATAATCAATAAAAAATAAAATGTATAGACAACAAATGTAGACTTATTTTCTTAGCATGAAAATTATATGACGATATTAATTGAATGTTTTTCATGTTTTGGCTGAAACTTCCTTATTTCTTCATTTTGGAGCATGAAATTTAGGGAATTATGGCAAAAAAAAGCTCCGAATATACTTCGGAGCTTTTTTATTTTCAGGGTATTTCCTTTTATGCCAGTAAATGATCACTTAAGGCCTGAAGTGTTGTTTGCTTGTCTTTCGTTGCAACAAGAACTGAGATATTATGGCGACTTCCGCCGTACGAAATCATACGAATAGGAATTCCTTCCAAAGCAGTAAATACTTTTGCGGCAAATCCGTGCTCGTCAGCAATCAGGTCTCCAACGATACAAATGATACTTTGGTCTTCATCAACCTCTACTTCGCCGTACTCTTTTAGTTCGCGAACAATATTCGGCAATTTCTTGGTGTTGTCGATGGTTACCGAAACGGCAACCTCCGAGGTTGTAACCATGTCGATTGGTGTTTTGAAAAACTCGAAAATTTCGAACAGGTTTTTCATGAAACCATAGGCCATCAGCATGCGGTAAGAGCGAACTTTTATTGCCGTAATACCGTCTTTGGCAGCTACTGCTTTGATGCCTGCTCCGTTTGAATCGTGGGTGATCAATGTTCCGCTATCCGACGGATTCATCGTGTTTTTTAAGCGTACCGGAATGTTATACAGTTTGGCAGGTAATACCGTTTGTGGGTGCAGGATTTTTGCACCAAAATAAGCTAATTCGGCAGCTTCACTAAACGATAGCTGCTCAATTTTTTTGGTGTTTTGAACGTAGCGGGGATCATTGTTGTGAAAGCCGTCAATATCAGTCCAGATTTGGATTTCCTCAGCTTGGACTGCTGCACCGATTAATGAGGCTGTGTAGTCTGATCCTCCACGCTGCAGATTGTCAATCTCGCCATCGATATTGCGGCAGATAAAACCTTGCGTAATATAGTAATCAGCTTCACCAACTGCATCCAGGGTTTCTTCAATTAGCGGTTTTATAGCGTGCATATCTGCCGCTTTTTCCGCATCGATTCGCATAAAATCAAGTGCAGGAAGGAGTTTTGTTTTGAATTTGTTTTCCTTCATAAGCTCGGTGAACAGTGCGGTCGAGATTAACTCTCCCTGGGCTACAATTGTGCGTGATCCCAGATCTGTGAATTCTCCGGCTGTGTATGATTTAATGGTGTCGAAAGCTGATTTGATGGCCTTTTGTGCTGCCTTTTTTGCCTCAGCTGTTTTGTATAGTGACTTTAAGATGTTTTCGTAATTTTTTTCAAGATTCAGGATTTGTACCAATGCTGCATCTTTATTGCGTTTGTGTAAGTAATCTGCAATTTCGACCAAGGCGTTGGTCGTTCCTGACATCGCAGATAATACAACCAGTTTTTTTTCTCCGTCAGTAATTAAATTCATTACTGCGTTCATGTTTTCAATGCTTCCAACGGATGTTCCGCCAAATTTCAATACTTTCATTAGTGCGTTGTTTTTTACAGCCTTTAATTGACAAATTTTTGCCTGTCCCAATTCATTTTTACGAACGGTCAGAGTGTTTCCAATGTCGTTTAAAATTGAAAGGCAAAGATGCAGATTAATTCTGAATTATAAATGAATATGACCTAAACAAGTAGGATTATTAAAGTCAAGAAAACAAAGAAACTTTTAGGGGCTATTTCGAGGTTAATTATTGGATTGATTCTTGTGTTAACGGCTAAGGTGAATAAAAAAAGTTTCGGGTGATGTGCCTGTTATATAATATGTTGACGAAACCATAAAATATTCGTTATTTGTGGCAAAACTTTTACGGTGGGTGTCCTTTCTTCGTAAGAAGAGTGCAATTAGGGGTGGTTGCACGGATGTCCACCTTTTTTCATCTTTAAAAGTTGCCAAAAATTGCGTGCTTTTCCGAGTTGAAATAAATAGTTGAATAGATATTAAAATTTTCCCGGTTTGTGTATAGTTTTCGTTCAATATAGAGCACCGGATCTCCTTTCTTAATATGCAGAAGCTTACCGATAGCCTGGTCGGCTTTCATGGCTTTTAATTTTTGTTGCCCACCTTTTACTTCAATTTGATATTGAGTTCTCAGTATGTCGAAAAGTGATTTGTTTTCGAAGTTGCGGCTTGTAAACCGGGGCAGGTTAAAATTGGGAATGTGGTTAATGTCGTAAAAGACAGGTTGCCCGTTTACAATTCGCAAACGTTCCATGTAAACACAACCGCAATCCCGTTCAATATCCGTTATCTCAAAATGAAAATGATCCGGCCAAGGGATAATTTGCGGCTTTTGCAGTATTTGTGTTTGCAGAAAATCTTTCCCGATTGCCGATGATGTTCCTGAAATTGACAGGATGCCAATGTCCTGAGGAGGCTTTCTGACGATACTTCCTTTTCCTTGTTTTTTAGAAATGAAACCGTCTTGTACTAATGCTTCCAATGCATGCCTGACTGTTGGGCGTGTCAGGTTATGAACGGCGCACAATTCATTCTCTGAAGGGAGTAGACTACCTTCTTCGTATACGCCTGAAAGAATGTGTTTTCGAAGTGTTTCGTATAGCTTTTTGTATTGTGGTAATTTACCTTCTGTCATCATGTTGTCTTTACAAGCTTGTTTGTTTGTGCTCTTGCAATAGGTGGGTGAATTAAATTCCAAATCCCTATGTGTATTCGTTTGAGCTTGATTTTAGATCAAAAGTAAGAAAAAATATTAAAATTCAATTTCAAACTTGTATTTACAAGTTTAAAGATATAAGTTTACAAGCGTAAATCGTTTGTTGTTGAGACCTGTGAGTTGAGTGAGTCTCAAATCGATTGTCTCAAATAAATGTATTTACAAGTTTGATGTTACTCTGGGCATCCAGATGATTCTTCAGGGTAAAATCAAAATCAGAAACGAACCATAAACTAAAAAACGAAATAAATTCCGCTATGGCTATTCCAGTAATTTTGCCCCGTCAGGGGCAATCTGTTGAGACTTGTATCATTGGAGAGTGGTATAAGCAAGTTGGAGATCCCGTGAAAACGGGAGATATCCTTTTCTCCTACGAAACCGATAAAGCAACATTTGAAGAAGAAGCCAAAGAAGATGGTGAATTATTAGCCATCTTCTTCGAGGCTGGTGATGAAGTTCCGGTGTTGACCAATGTTGCGGTCCTTGGAACGAAAGGTGAAAGTGTGGACGAATTCCGTCCGGGCGGTGCAAGTCCTGCTCCCGAAGAAACTCCGGCAGTGGTTGAAGAAGCTGCACCAGTAGAAGAAAAAAAGGAAGTTGTCCTGGTTGATAAACCGGAAGGCAAAGTGAAAATATCACCGCGTGCTAAAGTGATGGCCGAAAAAATGGGTGTTGCTTATGAGCAAATTCAAGGAAGCGGACCACATGGCCGAATTATTGCGCAGGATGTTGAAGTGGCTGCTGAAAGCTTGCCGAAGATGACTCCGCTGGCACAGGAAAAAGCAAAAGCTGAAGGTTTAGAACCAGCGAAAGAGACCTCTGGGCTGGGAGGACGCGTTGCTGCTGCCGACCTGATTAATTACAATCCGGTATATGGTGATGATTTTGAGGTGAAGAAGTTGCCGAATATCCGGAAGCTGATTGCAAAAGCAATGCACCAGTCGCTTCAAAACTCGGCACAATTAACGCACCATATGAGTGCTGATGCCCGAAAGGTAATGGCATTGCGCAAGCAGTTCAAAAAGAAACTGGAAGCCGGTGAGATCTCACAAAATATTACAATCAACGATTTGGTGTGCTTTGCAGTTGTTAAGGCTCTGAAGAAATTTCCACAGGTAAATACCCACTTTATAGGCGACAGTATGCGCTGGTTTAAGAAAGTGCATCTGGGGCTTGCTGTTGATACTGAGCGTGGCTTAATGGTACCAGCCGTAAAAAATGCCGATGATCTTTCGATTGAAGGTTTGTCTTCTCAGTTGTCATCGGTTGCAGGTGCAGCCCGTAAAGGCAATGTTGATCCTGAATTGCTGAAGCCGGAGGCTGCCAGCTTTACCGTTTCAAACTTAGGAAATTATGGCGTTGAGATGTTTACGCCGGTTATCAACCTGCCACAAACCGCAATTCTGGGAGTATGTACCATTGTTCCGCGTCCGAAGGATTTGGGTGACGGAGTTTATGGTTTCGTACCCATGATGGGCTTATCACTCACTTACGACCATCAGGCACTGGACGGAGGTGAAGCAACTTTGTTCCTGCGTGAAATTAAAGAACAAATTGAGAACCTGACAATCTGAATCCATGAGTAACATTTTCGATATAGCAATTTTGGGAGGTGGCCCGGCGGGCTATGTTGCGGCCGAACGTGCCGGAGCAAAAGGCATGAGCGTGGTCATCTTCGATAAACGAGCACTTGGAGGAGTCTGCCTGAACGAAGGTTGTATCCCGACCAAGACCCTTTTGAATTCAGCCAAAGTGCTGGAATATGCGCACGAAGCGTCGAAGTACGGAATTGAAGTCAATGGTGTAGGCTTCGATTTCAAAAAGATAATGACGCGAAAAGACAAAGTCGTCAGAAAGCTGGTGTCGGGCGTGGGCATGAAAATGAAGCATGCCAAAGCTGAAGTTGTAATGGCCGAAGCTGCTATTAAAGAGAAGCGGGGAGAACTGATTACCCTTACTGCTGAAGGTAAGGACTATCAAGCCAACCGCTTGTTGATCTGTTCCGGCTCCGAAGCGGCTGTTCCGCCAATTCCCGGCTTGGATAAAGACCTGGTGCTAACCAATCGTGAAATTCTTCAGTTGAAAGAATTACCTAAAAGCTTGGTGATTATTGGTGGTGGCGTCATCGGTACCGAGTTTGCCGACTTCTACAATGCGATGGGAACCAAGGTTACCGTGATTGAAATGTTACCGGAAATATTGACCGGTGTTGATGAAGAAATTGCAGCCTTTATCCGGAAGGAATTCACGAAACGCGGAATCGATTATCATCTGAGTGCTAAAGTGACTGAATTGAAAGGTAAAGAAGTCATTTTTGAGAAAGATGGAAAAGTACAATCAATAACCGGAGAAGAGGTTCTCTTGTCGGTTGGCCGTCGGCCGAATGTGCAGGGAATCGGGCTGGAGAATATTGGTGTTGAGTTTTCGCCTAAGGGCGTAAAAATCGACCAGTATTGTCGTACGAATGTACCGAATGTTTATGCTGCCGGGGATATTACCGGATTTTCGCTGTTGGCACATACTGCCAGTCGCGAAGGTGAGGTGGCCGTTAATCATATGCTCGGGCGTAAAGATGTGATGCGCTATAACGCAATTCCCGGCGTGGTGTATACCCATCCCGAAACTGCAGGCGTTGGCTTAACTGAGTCGGCCGCCAAAGCCAAAGGAATTGATGTTGAGGTTCGCACATTACCAATGGCCTATGCCGGCCGTTTTATTGCCGAAAATGAAGGTAAAGACGGTTTTTGCAAAGTAATCGTTGGTAAGAAATATAAAGAAATTCTGGGTGTTCACTTAGTCGGTGGAGCTTGTTCCGAAATGATTTGGGGAGCCTGCGCCTTAATTGAAGCCCAGCTAAGAGTTCAGGATGTTGAGGAGATCGTTTTCCCGCATCCAACAGTAAGTGAAATTATCAAAGAAACAATATTTCAGTTTTAAAAAGTTCCAAGGTTCAAGTTTTAAGTTCCAAGAGCCCGAAAGAATGAGTAAAGTGCAAAGTTTTGAAGATTTGAAAGTATGGCAAGCTTCTCGCGAGCTATGCAAGGTAATTCATGCTTTGACGTTGAAACCTGAATTTGCTAAAGACTACAGGCTAATCAGTCAGATCAAAGCTTCTTCCGGTTCTATTATGGACAATATTGCCGAAGGCTTTGAACGTGATGGGAACAAAGAGTTTATTCAATTTCTAGCCATCTGTAAAGGCTCATGTGGAGAATGCAGGTCACAACTGTATCGCACAATTGACAACGGATATATCACTCAGCTCGAATTTGACTCAGCTTATAAAGCGGTAGTCGAAATTAGCAAAATGCTGAATGGCCTGATGAGCTATCTGAAGGAGTCTGAAATGAAAGGTAAGAAATATAAATAACCGAAAATGTTCCTCCACTTGAAACTTGGAACATGAAACTTGAAACAATCGATTAATCCAGTATCTAACAATCTAATAATCTTATAAAATGCCTAAAGTACAATTTATTGATCCGCAAAATGTCAGGAAGGCTGGCGAAGTAACTTTCAAGCCGATTCCTGTTAACCAATACAACAAAACGATCGAGGAAGAAAAAGCTAATTTCTCGAATGACGATTTTCTGCGTATTTATCACGACATGTTGGTAATCCGCGAGTTCGAAACCATGCTGAATGAGATTAAGACCAAGGGAGAATACAATGGTATTGCCTATAACCACCCTGGCCCGGCTCACTTGTCGATTGGGCAGGAGGCTGCTGCCGTTGGTATGGCTTACACCTTGGGTGCCGAAGATTTTATTTTTGGTTCGCACCGTTCACACGGCGAGATCTTAGCCAAAGGTTTATCGGCTATTCACCAATTGAATGACGAGCAACTGACACAGGTGATGGAAAATCACTTCGACGGAAAAACATTTGCTCCGGTGAAAGAAAATTTCTCGGGCACTGTGAAGCAACAAGCCATCCGCTTCCTGATTTACGGTACGCTGGCCGAAATCTTCGCTCGCGAAACCGGATTTAACCGGGGATTGGGTGGATCGATGCACGCTTTCTTTACGCCATTCGGGGTTTATCCCAATAATGCAATCGTTGGTGGCTCAGGCGATATTGCCGTTGGTGCGGCGCTGTTCAAAAAAGTGAATCGTAAGGATGGTATTGTGGTGGCTAACATCGGCGATGCGTCGATGGCTTGTGGTCCGGTATGGGAAGGTTTGACTTTTGCAACAATGGATCAGTTCAACGAATTGTGGGAAGGCGATATGAAAGGTGGACTGCCACTGATCATCAATATCATGAATAACCAATATGGTATGGGCGGACAAACCTGTGGTGAGACGATGGGCTATAATGTGGCTGCTCGTATTGGTGCAGGGCTGAATGCGGACCAGCTACATGCTGAGCGTGTAGATGGTTATAACCCATTGGCTGTGATTGACGCCTACAAACGCAAGCGTAAAATCATCGAGGAAAAACGCGGTCCTGTGTTACTGGATGTGCTGACTTACCGTTTCAGTGGCCACTCACCTTCTGATGCATCGTCATACCGCTCAAAAGAGGAAGTTGAAGCCTGGCAAGCGGTTGATTCCATCCTGTGGTTTGGAGCCGAGTTGGTGAAAGCCGGTGTAACAACCGAAGCTGATTTGGAAGGCCTGAAGTCGGCTACAACCGATTTGATTAGCTGGGGCGTGAAACTGGCTATCGACCCGGCAGTATCGCCATTGATGGACATGTCAAAACAGCCCAACTTATTAGGCGATATGATGTTCTCAAATCAATCGGTTGATAAAATGGAAGATCGTCCGGTTGAGGTTAATCACCCGATGGAGGAAAATCCGCGCGTGAAGCAGCTGAAAACCAAAGAGCGTTTTGCTTTCGATAAAGATGGGAAA
>NZ_JBZQJF010000207.1:0-19301 GCF_059905295.1 Mangrovibacterium sp. | reverse complement strand
GCATTGGTGAACCGTCAACAAGAGAACCAGTTTGCGGTCGTACGCGTCGGTAATCCACAACCGGAGAACCGGTTTGCTACTTCACGCCGGCGTGATCCTATCCCGATAAACAGGTTTGCCACCCTACGCATCGGTGAACCGTCAACAAGAGAACCAGTTTGCGGTCGTACGCGTCGGTAATTCACAACCGGAGAACCGGTTTGCTACTTCACGCCGGGGTAATCCTATCCCGGTAAACAGGTTTGCCACCTTACGCATTGGTGAACCGTCAACAAGAGAACCCGGTTGCGGTCGTACGTGTGGGTAATCCATGCCCAGCCTTCTCTTGTTTTCCACCACTTTCATCCCTGTTGGAGATACCCTCCGAATCATGTCGGTTTTCTATGAAAGTCCCTTCGGAGTTTCAAGTTTCGAGTTCCAAGACAACCCGGCAACTTCAGATAACGATGAATACCCGATGTCTGGAAAACTTTCCACTTTCACCCCTGTTGGTGATTCCCCGGAATCATGTCTGTTTTTTCTACGGATTTATAGTTATCCTCAAGAATTACTATTTTTATTTCATGTTGCTTTGTGACTCAATATTGTCATGCGAGTTTTTGTCTGGAACAGCTGGATTTTTTCTAAATTCAACAGAAATTAGCATCGGCAAAGCGAATCTTAGCTTTTGGTGCCAAAATTATTTTCTATGGAGCAACTGGATCATATTTCACTCACTTCAATCTATAAGTACAAGAAAAGCGACCGGGATATTTTTGAAGAGTTGATGCCTACCAAGGTCAAAGAGGTTCTTTTGGTCGCCACGCTATACGATAGTTATACGATTGTTCGGGAGGGACAGTTTACTGATAAAATCTTTGGTGAATTTCTTCAACTGAACCTTTACACATACCCGCGTTTTACGAGTGTCAATTCCGAAGAGCAGGCGCATGAGCTGATTAAGAAGCGAGATTTTGATCTTGTTATTATCATGGTTGGTGTCGATAAAAAGATACCGGTTAAGATTGCCGATTCGATCAATGTCGTCAAAAAAGATACGCCGATTTTGTTGCTGGTGAATAACAATGGGGATTTGCGTTATTTCCAGGAGACGGCAGAAAAGTTTGATTCAATTGACCGGGTGTTTGTGTGGAACGGCAACTCCAATGTCTTTTTGGCCATGGTGAAATACATTGAGGATAAAAAGAATATTGAAGCAGATACGCAAACCGGTAATGTCCGCGTGATATTGATGGTTGAAGATTCGATTCAGTACTATTCGCGGTATTTGCCAATGTTGTACACCAACATTATGACGCAAACACAGAACCTGGTGCAGGATGAAACGGCGGATGAACTGCACATGATTCTTAAGATGCGTGCTCGCCCGAAAGTTATACTGGTCAGTAACTACGAGGATGCTATTCTGATGATGAATAAATATCGTGATTACCTGCTGTCGGTTATTTCCGATGTGAAATTTCATCGTAACGGCAAAGACGATGAAGACTCGGGAATTGAATTGCTGAAATATGCGAAACAGATTTTACGCTTTCCGATTCCCTTGCTGCTGCAAAGCCACGATATTCGAAATGCTGCCCGAGCCCGGGAAATTGGTGCTGAATTCATCAATAAAAATTCCGAAAGCTTGTCGATGGATATTCACAATTTCATTTACAAACGCTTAGGTTTTGGAAATTTTGTTTTTAAAGATTTACAGGGAAACCCGATTTCAGTCGCCAATAACCTGCAGGAATTTCAGGATAACCTGAGAGTTGTACCAGCTGAAGCATTGGCTTATCATGCCGGGCGCAATTCATTTTCAACCTGGTTGATGGCTCGTGGGGAGATTAATATTGCAGAGCAGTTGTTACCTTATCGCTTCGAGGATTTTAACAATGCTGAGGAGTTGCGCAATTTCTGTTTGAAAGTTTTCGAGCGGATGCAAATTAAGCGACTTCGCGGGCTGGTTATTAATTTTGATCCCCAACTGCTGGGGAATGAGCGCTACATTGTCCGTATCGGTAAGGGGTTGCTTGGAGGAAAGGGACGTGGGGTAGCTTTTATGTGCAACTTCATCGAAAACATCGATTTTAAGAAAATTATTCCCCATATTAATATTCGGATTCCAGCAACGGCTATTATTGGCTCAGTTGAGTTCGAAAAATTTATCGAAATCAACAACCTTTACGAAGAGGTATACAGCACCAACGATTACGAACGGATCAAAGCGGCATTTATTGAATCGGCCTTAAGTGAATCTCTTCAAGATAACTTGTTGAAGTATGTTGAGAAGATGAACCGTCCTTTAGCCGTTCGTTCTTCAGGCTTGTTTGAAGATTCGCTTTTGCAACCGTTTTCCGGCGTTTATGCAACTTATATTTTGCCCAATAATGATGAGGATATCCTCGTTCGTTACAAACAACTGGAAACAGCTGTAAAACTGGTTTATGCCAGTGTATTCACCGACTCGGCTATTTCTTATTTCGATGCGGTGAATTACAAGATTGAAGAGGAGCGGATGGCAATTGTGATTCAGGAGTTGGTTGGACACGAGCATAACGGACGGTTTTACCCGTCGGTGAGCGGAGTGGCCCAATCCAATAATTTTTACCCGGTGGCCTACATGGAACCGGAAGATGGATTTGCCGTTGCTGCTGTTGGCTTGGGGATGTATGTTGTTGGAGGAGAGCCGGCCTATCGTTTTTGTCCGCGCTACCCGCAAATTAACCCGACTAGTTTGAAGGATCAGATCCGGGATTCGCAGCGGGAGTTTTATGCTTTGGATATGACCCATAGTGAGACTGACCTGGTGAAAGTCGGTGAGGATGCCGGCATTCTGAAGTTATCGATTCGTGAGGCAGAGAAGGACGGTGTGCTGCAACATTGTGCTTCGGTTTACGATTCGGAAAATGATGATTTGGTGCCTGATTTATCGATTCGTGGACCTCGTGTCGTGAATTTCGATAACTTGTTAAAGTACGGTTTGATACCGATGGCCGAAACGATCCGCTTTTTACTGCGCTTGTTTCGCGAAGCCATGGGATCGCCTGTTGAAATGGAATACGCCATTGACCTGGAAGCCAGCGGAAATGGTTTACCGACCTTCTATTTGCTTCAGATTAAGCCGCTGATCAGACACGATCAGGAAAACGAAATTGATTTAGGAGAAGTGGATGAGGCAAAAGCACTGCTATTTGCGAAGAAGGGGATGGGAAATGGACGAGTTGATGGCATCCGTGATATCATTTATGTGGATGGAGCTACCTTCGATAAAATGAAAACGAAAGAAATTGCTGAGGAGGTTAATCGGTTTAACCGAAAAATGGACCTGACCGGAAAAGAATACATTTTGGTAGGACCAGGCCGTTGGGGCTCCCGTGATCCCTATACCGGTATACCGGTTACCTGGGCACAAATCTGTAATGCCCGCGTGATTGTTGAGCTTGGATTACCCGATTTTCCGTTAGATGGTTCGCTGGGATCTCATTTCTTCCATAATGTTACATCGATGAATGTTGGCTATTTCTCAATTCCGTCCAAAAGCCGCGATGCCTGGCTAAATACAACGCTTTTGGAAGAAGGAGAGTCGATTGAAGAGCTTCGTTTCGTTAAGCATATTCGCTTTAAGGATGATCTGACCATCTTGATGGATGGCCGTAAACGTGAAGCACTAATTCAGGTATAAGTTCCAAGTTGTAAGTTTTCAGTTTCAAAAGTGAACTCGGAACCTGGGTTTTGGAATTTTGAACGTTTTTTATGCTTAAAAACACATTTTTGTGAATTTTCGTAGGATCCATCCTACATATATGTAAGAAATTTGGCCGGTAAAAAAGCTATTTGTTTGATAATCAGCAATGCCTTCTTTAGGGCATAGCATTTGCCATTGTATTGGCACAACGGCTGCTAAAAAGCGGTTCATGTTAAACCAAAATTTGAACGTTATGAAGATTTGCATGCCCATTATAGGAAAAAACCCGGCTTTGGTTAATGTCTTGGCTGACGACTTCTACAAAGCTAACTTTTACTGTGTACACGACCTCGAAAAAGGAGATAACGAGGTATTTAGTAAGCCTGAATTGATGACCAGATTTGGTCTGGATCTGAAAAAGGGGGGAGATGATGATGCTGTAAAGGCTATTATCAGTCCTAACGTACGCCCGATGGCTTTCAAGATTTTAAAAGATAACAACATCAGCGTATATCAGCCCAATGGTAAGGAAGTAGATATTAATATTCGTTTATACAAGGACCAATTGTTGCACGAACACGATATTTATTCTGTTGAAGAGCCATCTGGTTGTGGGTTAACCTGCAACAGTTGCTCATCGAAAACCTGCAAATAGTGCTAAAAAAGAAGAGATTTTTCACCTTTAAAAATGAGATGATATGCCCATTCAAGTAAGACCGTTGTCGGAAGTTAAAATGATGTTGGAAGATGCCGGAACTGATGTGAGCTACGCTTACGAGGATTTGGTATTTGTTGAGCATACGGCCTTTTTAATTCAGTTTGATGATGAAAAGCCTTCGAACCTGAAGCTTTACTTCAATAAGGAGCTTGGCGATGCAGATATCAAAAGAGAGCAAAGCAAACTGAAGCCTTATGCTGACAAGTGGAAATTCACTTTAGTGCCAACTGGTAAGTTCGAGTTGAAGCAAAAGGAAGATTCCGAAGAAATTGACATTCTCTTTTTTCCCTTATAAATGTAACTGTCATAAACACCAAGAAAAATTAAGCCGGACAAGGTGAGAGACTGTCCGGCTTTAATTTTTTTATCTGAAGGTTACTGACCAATTACATATTCCAGATTTCCCATGCCTTAATGGCTTGTCCATGTAACATTTCAAGGCCATTTTTAACGGCAGCTCCCTGTTCTTTTCCTTTTTTCATGAAAAGCGTTTCTTCCGGGTTATAAACCAGGTCGAACAGAACGTGATCCGAAGTTAGAAACTCGTAAGGAATATTCGCACAGGTATCTACTTTGGGGAAAGTACCCAGCGGTGTTGCATTAATCACCACCAAATAATCTTTCAGCATTGCTTCATCGATTTGCTCGTAGCGGATTTCGCCTTCCAGCAGTTGTTCTTCTATCGAAGCTGAAACATAAGTTAAGCCCAGCTTGTCCAAGATGTACTTTATGGCTTTTGAAGCACCGCCAGTTCCCAGAATTAAGGCTTTTTTGTGCTTTTCATTCAACATGGGCTTTAGCGCATTTTCGAAGCCGTAGATGTCTGTATTAAAGCCTTTCAGCTTGATTCCATCTTCGGAGC
This sequence comes from Mangrovibacterium sp., assembly GCF_059905295.1. Taxonomy (NCBI): domain Bacteria; kingdom Pseudomonadati; phylum Bacteroidota; class Bacteroidia; order Marinilabiliales; family Prolixibacteraceae; genus Mangrovibacterium; species Mangrovibacterium sp. The sequence continues at coordinate 14,051 of NZ_JBZQJF010000207.1, read as the reverse complement.
GAATAATTTTCACCGTGTTGATGGCTCCCACTTTAGCTGCTTCCTCATCAATTTCATCCAGGTAAGGCATGATTTGTTGTTTGTAAGGAATGGTGCAGTTTAAGCCGGCAATATGATCGTTCTTCTTAAAGATTTCAGGAAACTCTTCAATGGAGTCTAACTCAAAGTTTACATACTCGTGTTCAGCCAGGTTTTCTTGGTCGAATTTTTCGGTGAAAAATCCTTTTGAGAAAGAATAGCCCAGGCGGTAACCAATTAATCCGTAGGTTTTCATATGATGTGAATTTCTGTTTTGTTCGTAATTATGCTTTGCGTCGTTTAAGCAGGCTTTTTGATAAGCCTTCAATCACAAAAATAAGGGCGAAGCCGGCAATTGCTAATCCAACAGCTACCCCCAGTTGTGCGTTATGGCCGGTCAGCTCGAAATAGGAACCCGGCAGTACATTTTGCTCAATGAGTGGTTTTATTTCACCATGGCGATCAACGAAAGTCTCAACAACTTCTTTCCAGGGCCACACTTTATTCAGCGATCCGATCATGAAACCCGCCAGCATGGCAATAGTGAGTTGGTAATATTTCTTCAGCATCCACGACAGAACATTGGAGAAACTAACGATACCGACAGCGGCACCAACCAGAAAAACGCCCACAACCGGTAAATTAAAGCTCGAAATGGAATCGAGAATATATTTGTACATGCCAAGTAGTACCAGGATGAAACTTCCCGAAATACCCGGTAAAATCATGGCACAAATGGCGATGGCTCCCGACAGGAAAATGAACGGGTAGGATGTGTTCGCCTCGGCCGGTGTAACCACGGTAATGAAATAAGCGATTACTACGCCAACGAGCAGCGAGATAACTGTTCCTACATTCCAACCTTTAATTTCTTTGGCAACATAGATGGCCGATGCTACAATAAGGCCGAAGAAGAAAGACCAAACCAAAATCGGGTGATTCTCCAAAAGGTATTTAAGCCCTTTAGCGAGCGAGAGAACACTAATTCCAATGCCAATGATCAAACTAACCAGAAATGTACCGTTAATAGCTTCCCAAAAATCTTTGATACGACCGGATAACAGTAGTTTCAGACTTTTTAGATTAACCGATTTAATGGAGTCGATCAGTTCCTGGTAAATACCCGTAATAAAGGCGATGGTACCTCCCGAAACCCCGGGGACAACATCAGCTGCTCCCATGCCAATTCCTTTCAGGCTAACCATTAAATAGTCTTTCAGTTCTCGTTTCATTTAAATTGATTTTAAGATGCTGTTTGGCGTTGGCGCAAACTCCGCCAAAAATAGTGTTTCGGGAGCAATTAAGACGCACAAGAACCCAATTTTCTCGCTTCTTAGTCCTTGATTTAGCTTTTCAAAATGAATTGTAAAAGGTTCAGAAAAGAACTTCTTGACCAAATTCCATTCAACTTTTGAGATACAATGCAAGTGAAAAAACATGTTATATATGACCTTGTGTGTTTCCTGTCGAAGTCGTAACTTTTTATCAAAGTTAAAGAAGTTAACGGTCCGAAAGGATCGTTTGGTGTACAGTTTACATGTTTAGCGAGGCTATTTTGATAGTCTCGCTTTTTTTTGAGGGCAGATCCCCCCCAACAGATTTTGCTAAAATGGGAAATCGGTTAAGCCTAGTGGATGATATACCGTAAACTAGTCAAGGAGCTTAATGAATTTACACGCTGTTTTGAATTAAACAACAACCGCTCGATGCACAACAATAACCGCTCAACGGGAAACAATAACCTCTCGATGCTAAGCAAAGCCCGCTCGATGGACAACAATAACCTCTCGATGCACAACAACAACCTCTCAATGGACAACATTAACCGCTCAATGTTAAGCAATAACCTCTCGATGCTATGCAATAACCTCCCGACGCTAAGCAAGAGCCGCTCGATGTTAAGCAAAAACCGCTCGATGTTAAGCAAAAACCGCTAAACGGACAACAATAACCGCTCGATGCACAGCAGAATTTTTCATCCCCTAAAACGTAGCAATGACGCATGAATAAGACAAAGTGCTTAGCTGGGGTAATCCATCCGGGGCGATGACACCATGGTTCTTGTATTTTGCGTAGAAGAGCTACTTCTTCCAGTCGGCCGATTTAATCCAATCCACCACAAATTTGGCGTTCTCGTAGGGGATATCGGGTAAAAATCCGTGGCCCAGGTTGAAAATCCATTTGGGGTGTTGCTGGAAGAATGGTATGTAAGCTTCCAGGCGAGCTTTAATTTCTTCCTGAGTTCCGTATAGGTAGCGTGGATCCAGATTTCCCTGCAAGCCAACTTCCGGATGTACCATTGCCCGGGCATCTTCCATCGACAGTTGCCAGTCGATACTGACAAAGTCGGCCAGCTCCGGTGTTACATATTTCAACCCGGTAGCGATTCCTTTCGGGAAGAAAATAAAGGGAGTACCGGTTTCGCGAACAGCACGACTAATCTTTTGCACAGCCGGCATAAACAGCTCGTTATAAAGCTCAACCGGAACCAGGTTGGCATGTGTTTCAAACAGCTGGAACGCTTCAACGCCATGCTCGATTTGCTTTTTGGCATAAAAGGCTGAAAGATCGGCAATCGCCTCAATTAGTTTTTTTGCTTCCGCTTTATGCTGAAACAGGAATTTGATAGCATCCGGAAAGTTCGGGTTTGAACTAATGCCTTGTACCATGTAGCACAAGGTGGTTAACGGAGCACCACAAAAACCGATCAATGGGATACCGGCTGGTCGTTGAGCGATGATTTCCTCAATATTCCTGTAAATATATTCAAGCTTTTCCGGTACCGGACTTAGGTGATCCGCCGGATTCGTTAAGCCTTTCAAGGGCTTGTTGAATACCGGACCGTGATCGGTAAATTCCAGGTCCATTCCCATGGCATTAGGAATAACCAGGATGTCGGAAAACAGAATGGCGGCGTCAACGCCTAAGTCATGAATTGGCATCAGTGTTACTTCGGCTGCCAGCTTCGGATCTTCCATCAGTTCGTGGAAGGTATAGTTTTCCTTCAGTTTATTGTAGTTGGGCAGAACGCGGCCCGCCTGGCGCATAAACCACACCGGCGGACGCTCTGTCTCTTGTCCTTTCAGCTTTTTTAAAAAGATTGAGTCTTGCATGTTGATTGGTTGTTTAGAGGCTTTTCATTGCTTTATCGGCTGATTCAATCATGTAGTCGAGATCGGCATCGGTATGCGCATCACATACAAAGAAACATTCGTATTGCGAAGGTCCCAGGTAGATGCCGGCTTCCAATGATTTCTTAAAGAATTGGGCATAACGAGGAGCATTCGACTTCATTGCCTGATCAAAAGACTTCACTGCTTTCTCTTCGGTGAAGAACATAGTCATCATGGAGCCTATGCGGTTGATGACGCCCGGGATGCCATTTCTTTCCAAAGCCTTTTTTAATCCTGCTTCAACTTTGGCTCCTTTACGTTCCAGTCCTTCGTAAATCGACGGATTATCATTCAATGTACGCAGCATAACTGTTCCTGCAGCCATTGCCAATGGGTTGCCTGAAAGCGTTCCGGCCTGGTAAACCGGGCCATTGGGGGCCAGCATATCCATAATATCTTTACGGCCGCCATAAGCACCAACCGGAAGTCCACCACCGATGATCTTCCCCAGCGTAGTCAGGTCGGGCATAATGTTGAAACGCTTTTGAGCTCCTCCTGCCGACAAGCGGAAACCGGTGATTACCTCGTCGAAAATTAACAAAGCTCCGTACTGTTCAGTGATGGCACGCACACCCTTCAAAAATTCTTCGTCGGGAAGTACGCACCCCATGTTTCCGGCAACAGGTTCCAGAATGACAGCAGCGATTTCTTCGCCTCGTGCTTCAAACAGTTGTTTAACCGACTCCAGGTTGTTGTATTCAGCTGTCAGTGTGTTTTGGGCTGAAGCTTTGGTTACGCCGGGACTATCAGGTAAACCCAGTGTAATCGCACCGGATCCGGCTTTGATCAGGAAAGCATCGGCATGACCGTGGTAGCAACCGGCAAATTTAACCACCAAATCGCGCTTCGTATAACCACGAGCCAGTCGCAAAGCACTCATCGTAGCTTCGGTTCCTGAGTTTACCATGCGTACCTTGTCAACTGATGGCATCATCTCGGTGATGAGCTGAGCCATCTCCGTTTCAATCAGGGTAGGGGCGCCGTAGCTGGTTCCCAGTGCTGCTGCATTTTGTACCGCTTCGACAATTGCCGGATTTGCGTGACCCAATATCAGCGGTCCCCACGACGATACAAAGTCGATATATTTGTTGCCATCGATATCCCAAACATGAGCACCTTTTGCTTTGGCGATAAACAAGGGATCGGCATTAACACTTTTAAAGGCACGGACAGGGGAGTTTACCCCGCCTGGTATTAGTTGTTGGGCTTCCTGAAAAGCCGCTATGCTTTTGGAGTAGTTCATACGATTTGACTTTTGTGCAACCTTATACGCGGTTGCCTTTTTTCAATTCACTTAAAACAAATTCTTTCGCGTGGTAGGTGATGATAACATCGGCTCCGGCTCGTTTTAGCGAGGTCAGAATTTCCTTGATCAGGCGTTCTTCATCAACCCAGCCATTGGCTGCTGCTGCTTTCACCATCGAAAACTCGCCGCTTACATTGTAGGCTACAAGTGGCATATTAAAAGTCGTTTTCACGCGTTGAATGATGTCCATATAGCTTAAGGCAGGTTTCACCATCACCATATCGGCACCTTCAATAATATCTTGCTCTACTTCGCGCAAGGCTTCATCGCTGTTGGCCGGATCCATTTGGTAAGTACTGCGGTCTCCGAATTTTGGAGCACTCTCGGCAGCATCGCGGAACGGACCATAGAATGCTGAAGCATATTTGGCTGAGTAAGCCATGATCGGTGTGTTTTGGAAGCCGTTTTCATCCAACGCAGTGCGGATCGCACCAATTCGTCCATCCATCATGTCGGAGGGGGCAATAATGTCGGCACCGGCTTTAGCCAAAGTTACCGACTGAGCGGCCAGTGTATGCAGGGTGCTGTCATTGTCAACATCGCCATCAATGATGGTTCCGCAGTGTCCGTGTGTGGTGTATTCACAGTTGCAAACGTCGGCCACAATTAAGATGCTAGGTATGGCTTCTTTCAGTGCACGTATCGCTTTCGGTACAATGGCATCGTGATGACAAGCTACATGGCCGGTTTCATCTTTTTCCTCCGGAATACCGAAAAGTAAGATTTTGTCAACACCTGTTGTTTCAACTAAATCCTGAACTTCTTTTACCAGAAGGTCAATTGACAGTTGAAAATTACCCGGCATGGATTTAATGGGGTTGCTAATATTTTCGCCCGGACAAACAAAATAGGGCATAATCAGATCGTCGCGATTTACTTCGGTTTCGCGAACCATGTTGCGTATAGAGGCTGATTTACGAAGTCTCCGTAAACGTGTAACAGGATAACTCATAATCTAAATATTTTAGTGTTGTAAGTAATCAATTGTTGTTTCTGCCATTCCTTTGTAGGTTGATTCGTTGGCCGTTGCCAGCGGTTCAATTCCTAAATTTCGGCAGGCGGCAGTTGTTGTTTTTCCGATGCTAATTACCCGCCATTGGCTGATTTTAGCATGAAACGCAAGGTACAAATTTTTTATGGCAGAAGGACTGCTAACAAGCATGAGATCGTAACTGTCTGATTCGATTAACCCGACACATTCGGAGGGAAAAAAATCGGGAATAACCGTTTGGTAGACATTAACACGATCGATTGAATTGCTTGCTTGTAACTGTTGCAAAATGGTGTCCGGGGCTAATTCTCCGAGAATTAGTAATACCGTTTCGTTTGCTGCGATTACCGATTTGAGTTCTCCTGCAAAGTCGGCTCCGGTACGGCCCCGACCGGTATAGTCAGCACTTAAATTGAAACGGCTTAATTCGCGTCCGGTGGCTTCACCCAACACTGCAATCTTGTTTTTTGAAGTCGGAGCATGTTGCTCATAAAAACAACGAATACCATTCTTGCTGGTAAACACCAACCAGTCGTAGTATGCAAGTTCCCGGGCTAGTTTGCTGGTTAAGGGACGAATTTCGATGGCAGGCATAAAATGTACCGTTGCCCCGGCTTGTGTAAGGAGAACAGAAACGTCGTCCTCTTCGGGTTGGGGATAGGTACAGATGATTATTTTGCCATTGATTTTATTGTCGCTTTCCCGGTCTGCCATGTTTATTCTTCTGCGCGAATCTGGTCGAGAATTTCTTTTCCTCCTGCTTCAATAATCGCATCGGCCAGTTCTATTGCTTTCTCCGAGCCTTCGTCGATCGGACAGGAAACGGATTTGCGGATCACTTGCTTTCCGTCGATTGATGCTACCAAACCTGTCAGTGTTAACTGGTTACTTTCAACCTCGGAATAACAAGCTACGGGAACCTGACATCCACCTTCCAGCGTACGCAATAACCAACGTTCGGCCATTGTTGTGTTCCAGGTTTCCTCGTCGGAGATTGCATTAATGACACTCTGAATCCGTTCGTCTTCCTCCCGAATTTCGATGGCTACAGCTCCTTGGCTAACAGCCGGTAAAACCACTTTCGGATCAAGTAACTCGGTGATGTAACGGTCGTATCCCAGACGGATAATTCCGGCACCGGCCATTAACAAAGCATCGCAATGACCTTCCTCCATTTTACGGAGGCGGGTATCCACATTACCACGAATATCCACAATGTTGAGTTCGGGATTATAAGCCAGAAGTTGGGCTTTTCGGCGTAAGCTTGATGTGGCAATACGATCATTGGCAGTCATCTCACTTAGTTTGCGACCATCTTTGGAAATGAATACATCGCGAACCTCACCGCGTGGCAACATACCCCCGATGCACAAACCTTCCGGTAATTCAGTCGGAAGATCCTTCAAGCTGTGTACAGCCAGATCAACATCACCATTAATTAGCGCTGCTTCAATTTCTTTTGTAAATAACCCCTTGTCACCAATTTTAGAGAGCGATACATCAAGGATGATGTCGCCTTTGGTCTTGATGATATGAATTTCTACATTTAAGTCAGGGAAAGCAGTCGAAATAGCTGCTTTTACGGTTTCGGCTTGCCACAGGGCCAACTTACTTCCCCGGGTGCCTATCTTGATTGTGTTATTGCTCATTGAATTGAGAGAATAAGTCGCTGACAACTTTAATATATTCCGTTTTGCGGCCGTTGTCACTGATCGACTTCAGGTTTTTGATCATTGAGTTGATTAGTTTGTCGGTAATGTGCTTGCCGTATTCCTCCATTTGCTGATATTCATCATCCGAGTGGAACTTTTTGCAAACGTTCAGCTCTGTACTGTTCATCGCATTCATGGAAGAAATAATTTGCTGAATGACAGGGGACAGGTTACGGCTGTTCATCCAATCGGAGAATTCATTGACCTTTTCGGCGATGATTTCTTCAGCAACTGATACAAGTGCTTGTTTCTTCTCCTGATTACCACTAACCACTTCTTCCAAATCATCCACATTGACTAAATCAATGATAGGAATGTCGGAAACATTCGGGTGAATGTTTCTTGGAACACCCAGGTCAATCATCATAACCAGCGGATGTCCGTTAAGGTGTGGCTTAAGCGTATCGGCGTTGAACAGCGGCTCTTTGGTTGAAACTGAGCTTACGATAATCTCAGCATCGTGAACGCCTTCCATCATTTGGTTGAAAGGTAATGCTTTCCCGTTATAGCGGTTGGCCAGTTCTTCAGCTTTTGTGATTGTCCGGTTTGTAACCGTTATATTTTTACAACCCTTTTTATACAGGTTTTTAATAACCAATTCTCCGGTTTCTCCGGCACCGATTAACAGGATTTTTTTATCCCGCAGGTTCTTAAATTGGTTATTACATTTTTCGACTGCAGCATAACTCACCGAAAATGCTCCGGTACTCATTTGTGTGTTCGAACGCACCAGTTTCCCAGTTTCGAGTGCTTTGTTGAAAAGGCGTTTCAGTACCTTACCAACAGTGCCGTTTGCATCAGCCTGGCTATAGGCATCTTTAATTTGCGAAACAATTTGATATTCACCCAGGACCATCGATTCGAGGCTTGAAATAACCCGGAACAGATGATTGACAGCCTTATCGTTGGCAAAACGATAAAAGTGCTTGTTCATTTCTTCGCCAACACCGGCATGTTGGTGCAGGTATCCGAAAATGATATTGAAAGCTCCGGAAGAGCAACATTCGTTTGCCTTAAAATAGATTTCAGTACGGTTACAAGTTGATAAAACAACTAATTCCTGAATGTACTGGTTCTTGCAAATTAATTGAGCGAGTTTACTGCTTTCGTCTTTATCGAATGCAAATTTTTCGCGAATATGTACTGGTGCCGATTTATGGCTTAATCCGATAATTCCAATCATGGAGAAAAATTTAATGACAGTTTGTTTAGTTAGCTTGGCTGGTATTAAGCCATGACTGGTGGAGAGAGCCCGAAGTAGTTAAAGTATACAGTTGAAGTATAATGTATTGAGAAAAAGGCATAGCTTTTCCTTTCAACCGTATTTAAAGTGGGGCTGGGATTTTCAGTTATACCAAAGCTATCGGGTTCTTCAATCGTTTTCTTTTGAAAAAAATGATGCTCTGTATACTTGAAATTGAATGATTGTACTTGTTCGGTTGTTTGATCTGCATAGGTAAGGTGCATGTCGCTTTTGGGTTGCGGCATACATTTCTTGTTCAAAACCTCGGTGTTTGTTCCGAGGGTTAAAACAATAACAACACCTAAGAAAAGAAGGTAAGGTATTGCTGATCCTGTTAGTCCTACTAGAAACATGTTCTTTAAATTTGTCTCAAAGTTAATATTCTCGCTCAAAGTATGAATAAATCAGATTTATTAAAATGTTGATAGATATCAATTAGAGTCGAGATACCAGCTTGCAATATTCTACGCAACTAAACAACCTTAGTTGAATATAGTTTCCTGTTTCCCCTGTTTTTTAGGGTTTTTGGAAATAAAAAATCCCCGAACCCGGGGATTTTTATGCAGTGTTATTTGTTTACGGTAAAAAGCTCAGTAAGGTATCACCGCGAAGTCCTCGTCTTAGCGTTTCCAATGGAATAACTTCATTTTCGGCGATATTACCTAAGTTGACATTTGGTCCCAGTAGTTTGATGAACCAAACTTGTTGGTTTTTCAATGGAGCTTCCCAAAGTATTTTGTCGGGATCAATGTGGCTTCTGATATCTAATACCAGTTCAGAGTTGGCTGAACCATCGTTGTTGTAAATACCCATGTTGCCACTTTCGCGTGCTTCGGCAATTACTTTCCATGCTCCGGCTTCCAATTCCGATAACATCCATTTGACCCATTCCTCGTTGCTAATTTCTTTTCCTTTCAGTTTTGTACCTACTTCCGAAAGTACGACGAAGTCTTTAGCCACATCGCTAATGTATTTGCACTTCAAATCATGATCCATTGGCAAAACACCATCCGAAACTTCGGCAGTTTCCACACCGGCGTCGGCAATAAATTTTTTGTAATCGTCAATCATGTTACGAGCCGCAAACGCTTCGAAAAGTGTTCCTCCAAAATAGGGACGTAAACCGGCTTCTTTATAAAGTTTAATTTTCTCTTTTACATTAGGAGTTAATAAACCTGTTCCAAAACCTAATTTTACCAAGTCTGTATATTCAGCAGAAACTTCGCAAAAGTTTTCGGCTTCACGCAGAGATAATCCTTTGTCCATCATCATTGTTAAGCCTGACTCTCTTGGTTGTTCAGGTCTTTCTGGGACAAACGGCAAATTGAAATTCATTTTTTATAATTTGGTTGATTCGTGTTTCTTTATTAATCTTTTTATGGATTCGTTTTGAAGGGCTTCCGGATAATAGTCGAACAGAACACGGTAGTTGCTAAAATCAACTTCCAATGCTCTTTCAAAATATCCTGTAGCCGACTTTTCGTCGTTATTTTCCAACAAATACGCTGTCAACCGATAGTTGATATTTGAATCGTTGGAAATTGATGATGAGGCTTTTTTCAGGATCTCGATAGACTTGGCCAGTTTGCCGCGGTCGTATTCCAATTCGGCAAAGGCAATCCAGCTTTCTGCATTGTCCGGATCGAGCATGGTTGCTTTTTTGAAAGCACTTTCTGCCTGATCGAACTTCTCCATCTCATGATTTATTTTTCCGTACATGAGGTAGAAATCCGGGTTTTCATCATCAAGTTTGATGGCTTTTTTCAAGTTAGTCAATGCTTCTGTTAGCTTTCCATCCATCCATTGAATCAAGCCAGCTCCATACCATGCATTCGGGTTGTTTTTATTTAACCGAATTGCTTTACGGTAGTTTTGAAGAGCTTCCTGAGGTTGTTCCAGGTTAAGGTAACATTCTCCCAGGTAACAGTAGGCATCGTCGTTCTCTTTGTCGTAGTTCAGGTATTCTTCATAACACGGAATTGCTTCCTTATACCTGTTGTTGTTTGACAAAGCGTTCGCTTTATTGAAATAAGCCTGTTCGAAATCATCCTGCAAGGCGATTGAAAAATCATAAGCATCAACAGCCTTGTCATGTTCTCCGATCCGATTAAAGGTAATTCCCAAATTATACCAAACCGAGGCATTAAACGGGTCTACATCCAGGTATTTGTTATAGAATATGATACTCTTGGTAAACTCCTGAATGCGATCGTAATAATAGCCCAGCTCGTATAAAACCAACTCATTTTTAGGGTTGTTTTCATAGGCCCTTTCCAAAAATGTGAGTGCATGTTCGCTTTCTCCGGCTTGTCCTAATGTTACACCAATGTTATACATCAGGTCATCATTGTCGTCCGAATTGAACTCAATGGCTTTTTCGTAAGCCTCAATTGCTTCAGCAACTTCACCAATCATGATCAGGGCTGAACCTTTAACCAAATAGACGTCAGAGTTCGTGTCTTCAATCAATTCAGCAAAATTTGCCAGTTCAAGGCTTTCTTCAGCCTTGCCGTCGACCAGCAGAATTTGTGCTTTCTTAATTTTAAGTGAAATTGAAGACGGATGAATTTGCAGACCGTATTCAACCGCCGTTGCAGCCTTTTTTATACGACCTTCATCCAGGAAATAATCGACAATTCCTTCGTATTCAAATACATCGAAGTATTCAAAACGATCTTCCTCAATCATTTTCCGAAAGCGGTCTACAGCTTCAACGATTTCTTCGTTCTCTAAATAATCCCTTGCGTCCTCGTCCATATAAAGAAAATTGCAGGTGCAAATTTACAAATACTTTTGGAATCCTATTCCTCCGGTTGGTGCTCTTTTCTCAGAAGGTCGTTTACAGTCTTTACCGGATTGAAGGTTTGGATCGAAACTTCCACAAAAAGCGTGTTCCAATCCGCCATTGCGCCGTTCCATAAACCGGGCAATTCCTGGGCTTTCAAATCTTTACCATTCAACGATTTTTTTGAAATGAAGCCAGTCGCCTGATCTACGAAATTGGCCAGGTCAAATTTTTCTCCTTTGTAGTTTTTGCATGCACATACCAAATCAACCGGGTTGAAGTGGGTTGCTGAATCAACCAGTGCTTTTTGCTGCGGATCCGAAAAATCAATTTGCGAGCTTTCCACAACCTGTAGCGATACCGAATCATCGCTGTTTATTGCCCAGAACGGACCTCCGCCTGGTTCTCCCTCATTACGGACCATGCCACAGATCCGGATTGGACGGTTAAATTTATTTTTCAGGTAATGGTACAAATCTTCTTTTTCGGTGTAATATTGATTTGTCGGTGGTTTAACATTCAGTACATTTTCCAGGAAGCTGGCAGCTTCAGCCATAAAGACACTTTGTAGTGCCGAGTAATGGTGGGTGTCGAATACCTGTTGGTAGCTGAATATTTTCTCTTGCAGGCTAAACAGTAAACCTGCTAATGCCTTTTTATATTTTACAGTCTCCGGTTTTAGGTAGTCCGGAACAACATTGTCGATGTTTTTTATAAAAATGATATCGGCATCCAGTTCTCCCAGGTTGGCAATTAAAGCGCCATGACCACCGGGCCGAAACAGTAAACTTCCATCTTCCTTGCGGAATGGCTCGTTATCGGGCGTAACAGCAATCGTGTCGGTCTCTGGTTTTTGCTGGCTAAACGAAATGCTGTAATTTGCTCCAAATTCCTTTTCGTACTTGGCCTGAATTTCGGCAAGATGTTCTTCAAATTTTTCCTGATGCTCCGGCGAAACTGTAAAGTGAATGTTGATTGAGTTATCACTTTGTTTCGCATATAGGGCTCCCTCAACACAATGCTCTTCGAATGAAGTACGGTTGCCGTCGCTATACTCATGAAAACGTAGTAAGCCTTTGGGTAAGTTTCCGTAGTTTAAACCTTCTTCCGTTAAAACGAGTGTCAGAACTTCCAATGCCGATAGTTCTTCCGGTGATTTTCCGGCTACCTTAGCTAAATCAGGGTAAAATGCAAATTTGGCTAGGTTGTCGAAAAAATATTGCATGTCTTTACTGCTTTTGACTTCTTCTTCAGATACTCCGGCTGCCAGCTTGTCTTTAGCTTCGTATAATGCTTTAAACATACGGCTTGCAGCTCCCGAAGCGGGAACAAACTTCAGCAAGGAGGCTCCGGCTGCAGTCTTTTCATCGAACTGACGAATGTGTTCTGTGGTGTCTGCCTCATTCATTTGAATAATACCATCGCCTACGGTTGCCGGTTTGATGATTTGTAAAAACGGGAAGCCGGTAATGAAATTTTCTATTTGTCGTTTGACTGTTAAAGGATTACTCCCTCTTTCTAAAATGTCTGTGTTATCTTTTTCCGTAAACATAGTCCTGTGGTTTTTTAGAGTTAGTATAAAAATAAAAAAATAGAGCCTATAAAATTGGGCCTTTGGGGGCTCATAGCCCTGAAAGTTTTCAACATTTGTTGATAAGCTAATTGCCCGAAACTAGTAAAATTCTGCTGAATTCCTCGTCCTGTATAGCTAAACAAACTTTTAGCTACTCGGTTTTTATCTGTACTTTTGGGCCGCACTAAAAACACAAAATTGTATGCAATTCCCTTGGAATCACGATCGTCGGTACAACGATTTTCCAACTTATTTCAAGTCAAAATTTAATGGGCGGGTTCAAAAAGTTTCTGTTGATGCCGGTTTTACCTGTCCGAATCGGGACGGTAGCAAAGCTTTAAACGGTTGTTCTTACTGTAATAATACAAGCTTCAAACCGGATTACTGCCGACTGGAAAGAAGTATCACGGAACAATTAGAACAGGGAATTGAATTTTTTGCCCGGAAATATCAGTCCATGCAATTTCTGGCTTACTTTCAGGCTTATTCGAATACCTATGCCGATGTGGCAGTATTGAAAGAACGCTATGAAGAAGCCTTGTCGGTTCCAAAGGTAATTGGTTTGGTATTGGGGACCCGGCCGGATTGCGTAACACCTGAGGTGCTGGATTATTTGGAAGACTTGTCGAAACAATACTATGTGATGGTTGAGTTTGGCGTGGAGTCGGTGAAGAATGAAACATTGGCCCGCATCAATCGCGGACATCACTATGAAACGGCACAGTGGGCCATTCGCGAAACAGCCAAACGAGGAATTCACAACTGTGCACACCTGATTTTGGGCTTGCCGGGCGAAGATCGAACCGACTTTCTGAACCAGGCACGGGAGATCTCCAAACTGCCGGTTGAGAATCTGAAATTACATCAATTACAGATTCATAAAGGAACGAGAATGGCGGTTGAGTATGCTCAACGCCCGGAAGACTTTCAGCTTTTTAGTGTTGATGAATACATTGACCTGGTGGTGGATTACCTCGAACTGCTTAATCCGGCGATTATTCTGGAACGATTTATCAGTCAGGCGCCCAAAGACTTGTTGATTGCGCCGAAGTGGGGATTGAAGAACTTTGAGTTTGTTGCCAAACTGGAAAAGCGACTTGATGAGCGTAATACCTGGCAAGGACGTTTGTACCTCGAGGAATAGCTTCAACCATCAAGTCGGCCGTAAGCAGTAGGCAAGCTTTCCTTGCCGGTCCTGATGCAGTGCCCGAGTACCAACATTAGACCCCGGATGCGGTTTGGGCCATTGC
>NZ_JBZQJF010000206.1:0-23097 GCF_059905295.1 Mangrovibacterium sp. | reverse complement strand
TGAAACAGAGATTAAAGATGCTGCCGGAAATGTCCTCGCATCAGGTTCTGCACAAACCCTGTTTGGTGACGAGTTTGAGCAAAACATAGCTTTGAAGGATCCGCAGTTGTGGAGCCCGGAATCGCCAACACTCTATTATGCCGAGTCGAAATTATACGATGAAAACGGTCAGCTGCAAGATGAGCAAACCACTCGTTTTGGGGTTCGGACGATCAGCTATAAGGCTGGCGAAGGATTTAAGTTGAATGGCAAGGTCCGTAAGTTTAAAGGCGTTTGCTTACATCACGACTTAGGACCCTTGGGAGCTGCTGTCAACAAAGCGGCTTTGCGGCGTCAGATTCAAATTATGAAGGACATGGGTGCCAACGCCATTCGTAGTGCACACAATATGCCCTCGATGGAACAACTGGAGCTTTGCGATGAAATGGGGATGCTATTCCTTGCAGAGAGTTTCGATGAGTGGAAAAAGCCCAAAGTGAAAAATGGTTACAACCGTTTCTTCGATAAATATCACGAAAAAGACATCGTTAACCTGGTCGATGCAACACGTAATCACCCTTGTATTGTGATGTGGAGTAGTGGTAACGAAGTTCCCGATCAGCATGGGAGCGCAGGGGTGAAACGCGCCAAAATGCTGCAGGATATCTTCCATCGTGAAGATCCCACTCGCCCGGTTACCGTAGGTATGGACCAGGTGAAAGCAGTGATGGAATCCGGCTTTGGAGCAATTATGGATGTGCCCGGACTGAATTACCGAACGCATCTTTACGAAGAGGCTTACGACCGTTTCCCGCAAGGTTTGTTGTTAGGCTCCGAAACGACTTCCACCGTGAGCTCTCGGGGGATTTATAAATTTCCGGTTAAGAAAGCGGTTGGTAAAATGTATGATGACGGGCAGTGTTCATCGTACGATTTGGAGTACTGTAACTGGAGTAACCTGCCGGAAGATGATGCGGTGTTACAGGATGATAAAGATTGGGTGATTGGAGAGTTTGTCTGGACCGGGTTCGATTACTTGGGCGAACCGACTCCTTACGACACCTACTGGCCATCTCGCAGTTCGTACTTTGGTATTTGCGATTTGGCGGGTTTACCGAAAGATCGTTACTACTGGTATAAGAGTCGATGGAATACCAACGAACCGACCTTGCACATTTTACCGCACTGGAATTGGAAAGGCATGGAGGGTGATACCATCCCTGTTTTTGTGTATACCAGCTACAAGAGTGCCGAGCTTTTTGTGAATGGCAAGAGCATGGGGGTTCGAACTAAAAACAACAATTCGAAACTGGAACGCTACCGCCTGATGTGGAACGATGTGGTATACGAACCCGGAGAACTAAAAGTGGTGGCATTTGATGATAACGGAAAGCCTGTCGATGAAAAAGTAATTCATACAGCGGGCGAGCCCTATCGAATCGTACTGGAACCGGATCGGTCAACGCTTGATGCTGATGGGAACGATATCAGCTTTGTAACCGTATCGGTGGTTGACCAAAACGGCATTCCTTGTCCAACAGCGACCAATCAACTAAGCTTTAAAGTTGATGGTGCCGGTACGTATCGAGCCGCTTGCAACGGTGATGCAACATCGCTGGAGCTATTCCATTTGCCAACGATGAAGCTTTTCAGCGGGAAACTTGTTGTATTGGTGCAGAGCACAGAACAAGCGGGAGATATAACCCTGCAGGTTAAAGGAAAAGGATTGAAAACAGGAAAGCTAACAATTGAATCGAAGTAGGGATATGGTCCGGGAGATTATTGTTTCAATCGGAGAACTCGTTTGTTAGAAGCTTGTTAAAATGCCTTAATTTAAGGATCGAATTGGCGACAGTTGAAAGAATGTACTATCTTCGCAAACATAAAAATTGAAATTAGGAGAATGCCGTACCTTTTTAACTTAGATGGCTATTGCTAATCAGTTGTTTATGGCCATGTGGTGAGGTCCGGATTTTTTCGTTCCAATGAAGTATTTCAATTGCAGGAGACAAGCAAAAACAACACGAAATTATAGAAACAGGTCGACGACCTAAAATGAAATCATTGAGAAGATGAAGAACTACAAAATGCTTAATAATATCACCGGATGGGTGGTATTTGTTATAGCTGCAATCACTTATCTGCTGACCATTGAGCCGACAGCAAGTTTTTGGGATTGTGGCGAGTTTATCACTACCTCATTTAAATTAGAAGTTGGTCACCCGCCGGGTGCTCCTTTTTTCATGATTTTAGGTCGGTTTTTTACCTTGTTTGGTTCGCCCGAGCAAGCCGGTAAACTCATGAACTCCTGGTCGGCTATTGCCAGTGGTTTAACAATTCTGTTTTTGTTTTGGTCCATTACGCATTTGGCCCGGAAGATGATCAAATTTGACGGTCAGCCAAGTCTGTCTCAAACGATTGCGATATTGGGGAGTGGGGCTGTTGGTGCCTTAGCTTATACCTTTTCAGATACTTTCTGGTTTTCGGCTGTTGAGGCTGAAGTGTATGCAACGTCATCTTTGTTTACAGCGATTGTGTTTTGGGCAATCCTGAAATGGGAGAACGAGGCCGACGAGCCACATGCCAACCGCTGGATCATTTTCATTGCTTATATGGTCGGTTTATCCATTGGTGTTCACTTGCTGAACCTGTTGGCAATTCCGGCAATTGTATTTGTTTATTATTTCAGAAAATATAAAGCTACCCGGAACGGTATTATTATCAGTTTTATCTTGTCAATTGTGCTGCTTGGTGCAGTAATGTACGGCATTATTCCTGGCGTTATCACGGTTGCATCCTGGTTCGAGCTATTGTTTACAAACGGGTTTGGGTTGCCGTTTAATACCGGAGCAATTATTTACGCTATTCTGTTAGTGGGTCTGCTGGTTTTCGGGATCTGGTATACTTACACCAAGAAGAAAGCCTTGCTGAATACAATCCTGGTTTCAGTTACTGTAATCCTGATTGGCTACTCTTCTTTTGCCATGATCGTTATTCGTTCTTCTGCTGATCTTCCGATGGATCAAAATAGCCCGGACAACGTATTCAGCTTGTTAGGTTACCTGAACCGTGAGCAGTATGGCGATCGGCCGTTGTTGTTTGGCCCGTATTACAATACGCCGCTGGATAAAGAGACTCCCTATGTAAAAGATAAGCCTTATTACATCAAGAAAAATGGTAAATATGTGGTAGCCGATGTGCGCCAGAAACCGAAATACGATTCCAGTCTGACAACCTTCTTCCCTCGTATGTGGAGTAGACAAGCTGATCATATTGAGGATTACAAAGCGTGGGCCGGTATCAAAGGGAAACCTGTAACTATTACCGGCGATGATGGGAAGCCCAAGACGATTATGGAGCCTACTTTTGGCGAGAACCTGACGTTCTTCCTGCGTTATCAGGTTGTTCACATGTACTTCCGCTATTTCATGTGGAACTTTGTCGGGCGACAAAACGATCTTCAGGGGCATGGTGATCCGCTGAACGGAAACTGGATTAGCGGGATTAATTTTATCGACTCTGCACGCTTGGGCGATCAGTCTGATTTGCCGGATAAATACAAAAACAATAAAGGACGAAATACCTATTTCTTCCTGCCATTAATACTTGGTTTGATTGGTGCGTTTGTGCACTATCAGCGTAATCAAAAGGATTTTTGGGTGGTGATGCTGCTATTCATCATGACCGGTTTGGCCATTGTTGTTTATCTGAACCAGTATCCGCATCAGCCTCGCGAGCGTGACTATGCTTTCGCAGGTTCATTTTATGCCTTCGCGATTTGGGTCGGGCTCGGTGTGTTGGGCTTGTATGAGTTGTTAAAGAAAAAGGTCCCCGGAACAGTTCTGGCCGGTGCGTTAACGGCGATCTGCCTTTTGGCAGTTCCCGGACGGATGGCTGCTGAAAACTGGGATGATCACGATCGTTCAAATCGTTATACTTGTCGCGACTTTGGGGCTAATTATCTGAATACCTGTGCGCCAAATGCGGTTATTTTTACCAATGGCGATAACGATACATTCCCCTTGTGGTACAACCAGGAGGTTGAAGGTGTACGGACCGATATGCGCGTTTGTAACCTGAGTTACCTGCAAACCGATTGGTATATTGACCAAATGGAGCGTAAAGCATATACCTCAGAACCGCTGCCGATCAAATTCACACACGATCAGGTTGTGCAGGGAACGAATGATGTGGTATACCTGATGGATGATCCGCGGTTGAAGGGGCCTGTTGAGTTGCATAAGGCTCTGGATTTTGTTCGCGATAAAGATCCAAGAACGAAATTGACGCAGGCTGATAACGCTTCGTATATTCCTTCTAAAAAACTATTCCTGAAAGTTGATAAGGAAGCGGTCATTCGGAATAAGGTTGTTCCGCCCGAAATGTACGATCAGATTGCAGATACCATTTTCATCGATCTAAGCAAGAAAAATTACCTGGTAAAAGATGAGTTGATGGTGCTCGATATGTTGGCAAACTCTAATTGGGAACGTCCATTGTATTTTGCGATCACTGTTGGCCGTGATAAATACCTGGGCCTTGAAGATTATTTCCAGCTGGAAGGTTTCGCCTACCGTTTCACTCCGGTGAAAACCAAATCGAACGGTTTATATATTGGAACGGTGAATACCGACAAAATGTATAAGCATATGATGGGGGATTTCAAATGGGGTAATATGAACGATCCGAAGGTTTACATTGACGAAAATAACCAGCGGATGATGATTAACATTCGGAATAACTTTAACCGGTTGGCCGAAAGTCTGATTCAGGAAAATAAAAAAGATTCCGCTATTCAGGTGCTTGATCGCTGTTTGGAGCTAATTCCTAAAAATATCGTTCCCTATAACTATTTCTCACAACAAACTGCGGCCGACTATTTTGCAGCCGGAGCAACAGCGAAAGGGGATACGCTGATGCGTGACATCATGAAGGATTATAAGGACGAGATGAACTACTACCTGAATATGGATAGTGACCTTCAGGCATCGGTTGATGAGCAAATGCAGCGAATTCTGTATTTCCTTCGCGATATGGGAATGACATCTGAAAAGTACAAGCAAACTGACTTGGCGAAAGATATTACAGATCAGTTTAACGACTTTTTAGGACGATACGGAAGTCAGCGCTAATGCATTTCGTTCATCCGAACATCCGGTTGCCTCATCTGCTGACCCGTTTGTTTCCGGGAGCAGTTTTTCGGGTTCCAACAAAGAGCCAGGAGGTCTTTCTGACCTTCGACGACGGACCCATTCCGGAGGTAACACCGTGGGTGCTTCGGTTTTTGAAAGCTGAAGGATTGAAGACTTGCTTCTTCTGTGTTGGCGAAAATGTCCAACGACATCCGGAGCTGTTTCAACAGGTGCAGGATGAAGGACATTTGGTTGGAAATCATACTTTCAACCATATGCAGGGGCTCAGGAATGACGATGAGACTTACTACCGGAATATTGAAAAGGCCGCCGGCTACATTCCCGGTAAGCTGTTTCGTCCGCCACACGGGTTGTTGCGTATTCGTCAGTTTAAAAAGTTGAAGGCCGACTATCGATTCATTATGTGGGATATCATTAGCCGGGATTTTGACAAACGATTGACACCTGAGCAGGTAAGCCAAAATGTATTGCGAAATGTGAGGCCCGGGTCGGTGATTATTTTTCACGATTCGTTGAAGGCCGAAAAAAATATGAAACAAGCATTGCCTCTGGTGATCCGGGGCTTGCGGGAAAAAGGATTTAGCATTGGCGATCCGCAGTCTCTGTTTGAAGAGAACTAAATCTTATATTTGAACTTGTTAAAACGATTGATATCATGTTGAATATTCTTGTTATCGGTTCGGGTGGTCGCGAACACGCCATGAGCTGGAAAATCAAACAATCTGAAAAAGTAAACCAACTTTTTATTGCACCGGGAAATGCGGGTACCGCTGAGCTGGGTGAAAATATCCCGGTTGGCGTAAGTGACTTCGAAGGGCTGAAAAAAGTAATTCTTGAAAAGAAAATTGACTTAGTTGTAATCGGTCCTGAAGTGCCCTTGGTTGAAGGATTGCATGATTTTATTCTGGCTGACGAGGAACTGAAACAGGTCAAAGTGGTTGGCCCTCAAAAAGAAGGTGCACAATTGGAAGGAAGCAAGGACTATGCTAAAGCTTTCATGCAACGCCACGATATTCCAACAGCAAAGTATTTAACGGTAACAGCCGGTAATCTGGCTGAAGGTGTCGCTTTTCTGGAGACCCTAAAAGCACCTTACGTGCTGAAAGCTGATGGTTTGGCTGCCGGTAAAGGTGTGCTGATTATTGAAGACTTGGCTGAAGCGCAAGCATCGTTGAAAGAGATGCTCGATGGTCAGTTTGGTGCAGCAAGTAGTAAAGTTGTTATCGAAGAGTTCCTCTCAGGAGTTGAATTATCCGTTTTTGCCATTACTGATGGGAAAGATTACCAAATTCTTCCGGAAGCAAAGGATTATAAACGCATTGGCGAAGGTGATACCGGTTTGAATACGGGTGGGATGGGAGCTATTAGTCCTGTTCCTTTTGCCGACGAGCTCTTCATGAAAAAGATTGAAGACCGCATCGTAAAGCCAACTGTTGAAGGACTTAAAAAGGATGGCATTCCTTACAACGGATTCGTGTTCTTTGGATTGATCAACGTGGATGGTGATCCTTTTGTTATCGAGTATAATGTTCGCATGGGTGATCCCGAAACGGAGGCTGTAATGCTGCGAATTAAGTCGGATTTTGTCGACTTATTGTTGGCTGCTGCCGAAGGTACTATGGGTGAGCAAAAAATTGAAATTGACGAACGTGCTGCTGTTACTGTCATGTTAGTCAGCGGCGGTTATCCCGGTGATTATAGCAAAGGAATCGTGATGAGTGGTTTTAATGCCACTGAAAACAGTATTTTGTTTCATGCCGGAACCAAGCAAAAAGGTAACGATGTGGTAACTGATGGTGGCCGTGTAATTGCGATCAGCTCCTATGGAACGGATATGAAGTCGGCCTTGACACAGTCGTATGCTAATGCTGAGAAAATTAATTTTGAAGGAAAATATTACCGCAAAGATCTGGGATTCGATTTATAAGAATCCCGGATTTTCCCTATAACGGAAAATCCAATTTTCGAGAATGATATTACGGTTTCTTAAAACAAATCAGGCTTATCATTTCATTACGATACCACTGTTCGTTTTGATCTTGTGGTTTCGTGCTTATATCAGTCCGGAAAGCTTTCACTTTTTTGCGGGCGAGGATCAGATGCTCCTGTTTCACCCATTCGTTGCCTTGGATGAGTGGTCGCCGCTGGTTAGCAACCTGCTAACAATTGGCCTGACTTTGATGCTTGCCTTTCTGATTCTCCGGATGAATTCCGTGTATTCCTTTATCCGGGTGCGCACCTTTTTGCCCTCCAATGTGTTTGTGCTCATCCTTAGTGGGCTGGTGACCTTACACCGTTTACATCCGGTTTATTTTGGTGCCTTGTTTTTACTGTTAGCCATTAACCGGATTTTTGGGGCTTATGAGATCAAAAAACCAAACTCCAATGCCTTTGATGCCGGCTTCCTGATTGGTGTGGGATCTCTGTTCTATTTCAACCTGTTATTTTATTTCCCGATTGTTTGGATTGGCTTTGTATTGATTCGGAAAAACCCGGAATGGCGAAATTTTATTCTCCCGGTTTTGGGCTTGTCGATTCCTTGGCTATACGGATTTTCCTATTATTTTTTCGCCGATTCATTACCGGAATTGGGGCAGACCATTCGTCAGAATTTCATGACATCCAATAATTTTCTGGAAGCGAATCTGAATTTTCAGATTTATCTGGGAGCCTTGATATTCCTGACCTTGCTGGGAAGTTTCTTTTTGATTTCGCAGCTAGACGAAAAGAAGGTAAGTACCCGAAAATATTTCCAGATTTTCTTCGTCGTGTTTGTCATTTCGGTAGCTATTCTGTTTTTAGTCCCCTCGGTTTCGCAGGAAATTTTGGTGATTATGGCCATTCCTTTAACCTTCTTGTTTTCAAACTACCTCATTTTTATGCGCAAGCAGTTTTGGGGTAACTTATTTGTTTATCTGCTGATCGCCTTAGTGATTTACATGCAATTTGGATAGGCCGATGGATATGAATAAGCCAACATTAGCTATTTACGGAATTCAGGATCGCGATGAATACGAACATCCTTTCTATGTGCACGATCATAATATGTGCATCATGGAGAATGGACAGGTTCGTGATTTTGTGCAGCTGGAGCGGGTAACCCGGCATAAGCGCGACAATAAGCTGCATTTGAAACTGGAGGACTTGCTGCGCGATAAAAAGCTGTTAGCAGAGGAGTTCGACCTGGTTTTTGTTGATAATGTAGTTGGACGGGCCTTTATCAATAAGAAAGGAACTGTTCGGTTTGAAGCACCAATGAACCGCCTTTTGGCTACTGATAAGGAAGAGGGCCGTTGTTGGTGGTTTGGGCGACAGCAGGAGGCTTGGGTGTTAAATCATGAGCTGGCACATATCTTTACCTGCTTGCCTTTTTACGGAAATCTCAAGCAAAATAGTTTGTTGGTGCATTTTGATGGTGGAGCCAGCCAAAGTAATTTTTCGGCCTGGACCTACCGGAATCAAAAACTGGTAAAGCTGTCAGCACATTGGGATTATAAATTCCTGACCTCGATTTTTAATGCCAATGCGTTTGTGTTTTCGGTCATTGGCTCCAAGCTGAATGAGCAGAACAGTGTCCCTGGGAAATTTATGGGTCTGGCAGGTCATGGTGAGTACCGTTACGAGCTGGAGACCTGGTTGCGTGAACATGAGTTCTTCGAAAATATTTGGAGTAAGAAATCAGCCTTTTTTCACGAGGTGAAAAAGCACTGGAATGTTGATTTGCGCTCCTTTGATCAGCGTCATCCTTTCATTTTGGATTGTATGGCTACCTTGCACGAGATTTTCGTTCGCGAGACCGTGCAGATCTTTCGGCTTTTACAGGGACAAACGTTAACGAAAAATCTGTATTACAGTGGTGGTTGCGCTCTAAATATCGTTGCCAACACCCGTTTGGTAAAGGAAAAGATCTTCGACCATGTTTTTATACCGCCTTGTTGCGATGATTCTGGTTTAGCATTGGGTGCAGCAGCCTTTCTGGAATGGCAAAAGTATGGCGAGTTGAAGCAACACACACCTTACCTGAACAACTGGGGACTCGGGACAGATGCCGTTGAGGTTGAGACTCAGGAAGTAGAAAAGGTGGCTAAACTATTGCTAAAGGAAAAGATTGTGGGGGTATGCAATGGTTTTGGTGAAGCTGGTCCGCGGGCTTTGGGGAACCGTAGTTTGCTGGCTGTTGCAAATAGCAAGGAGTTGTCCCGAAAGCTAAGCATGAAATGCAAAGGGCGTGAATGGTATCGGCCGTTGGCCCCGATTATGCTTGAACGAAATGCCCGGTACTTTACCGGACTGCCCAAAATTGATTCGTTAAGCAAGTACATGTTGCTCGATTTTGAAATTTTACCGGAGCTACGATCGGAGCTAAGCGGTGCCGTGCATGCCGATGGAACAGCCCGAATACAGACCATCTTCAATCGCAACCAGAATCCCTTCCTCTGGGACCTCTTGATTTATATGGATGAAAAATATGGTATTAAAGCATTGATTAACACTTCTTTTAATGCGAAGGGCGAGCCGATTGTTCACACTGAAAAAGATGCCTTGAAGGCTGCCAATAAAATGGGAATTTCGGGTCTTGTCTTGAATGGAAAATTACGGGAATTACCGTATTGAAAAGGATTTTGATTTAAGATATTTTTGTCGTAAATTGTATTTCTCATTGATTGAACCGGTTCCTCAAGGAACAGATTGTACCCTTCCAGAAGTCAACTAAGATTAGAAGTATAATACTTTGTGAATAATCTTTTTTTGTTGGCGTATGAAACACCTACTCATCATTTTCGATCTTGTGATTGCTCTGCAAAAATTAAATAAAGACATTTTTCAGTTGAAGTTCGACAAGAACTGAAAAATTTCCCCATCTCTTATATTCTACATATTTCAACAAAAATCCCGGCTCTTTCCCCCATTAGAACCGGGATTCCTCTTTGTATTAACCTGAGCTCTGCCTACTGCTGATTAATCCATTTCACAATCTCCGAAGCTAAGCAGAATTGTCCCGGAGCAAGCAGGTGAACACCATCTGCAGTTTTGTGCTCAAAATCGGGTTTTAGTGTCCAGTAGGTATTCAGGAAGTTAATGTCCTCCTTCTCAGCCAGCTTCGCAAACTTCTTGTTATTTGTTTGAATACGCTTGTCACCACCTTCGTATTTCACCGGGTTTGCTTTTGTCCCATCCATTGGCGAGGGCGAAACCCAACAAATTACAGGTGTTTTCTTGCCATGGTCGCTCAAATAGGTGCGAACCATACTGATTAGCTTCTCAAAGTTCGCATAAACCTCCTTTTGGCGTTTTGCAAATACTTTCTTGGTATCGTTGGTGCCGAGGTTAATAAACAGGTAATCGAAGTCTTTTCCATCGCCTAATTCAGTGTAAGCTTCATCCAGGTAACGATCAATATTTCGTAAGGTGTTTAGTTCTTCCCGGTTCAGGTTATCGAAACCGATGGTATTCCCGGCAATCGACCGATTGACCAGCGTTGAATAAGGGAGTAATTTCTTAAGCTGTTGTGTCCAGCTGTAGGGGAAGGTTCCGTTCGAATCACCAATCGTCAATATATTGAAGTGTTTGCTTGTCGATTTCTTCGTTTGATCTATTAGCGCAAGGGCTTGAGGGACCAACATCTCGTGGGTACCGTCGAACAAGGTAAACGAAAGATTGGGAAGTTCTTTTTGCAGTTCAATCTGTCGGCCTCCTATTTTTGCATTGACATCAGCTTCCGGGTTAATTTGCTTGGTCAATAATGAATAGGCTTCTGTTTGGCTGATTTTGGACTCTGCCTTGTCAGGATACATCTCATCAACCAGTTTGTTGTACATGTTGATTGACTGAGAAATTGGAACAGAGCCGGTATATCCATCATGAATTCCGGCATAAATATGGAGACTTGCCCCTTTTCGTTTTTCTGCCTGGTAATTCATGAAAAGGGGAGATCGTTTACGGGCATTTGCAGCGTCGAAGCCATGGCCGTTGGTGGTTACTTGTTCCAGGTGTGTGGCATATTTCAAATTGCGGCCTTTGCACTCCCAATACCAATTTTCGAGATCGGAGATGGATGCCCAGGCATTGAAACTTTTCACCGGGTAGTTGATTTGCATAAATGCCAGTAAAGTGGCATAACCTCCTCCCGAAACTCCGATAATGTGAACTTCGGTTGTATCTACATTACCATGTTTGATGGCGTAATGGATGGCGTCTTCGATATCCGGAATTACCTTGTTGCTGCCACAAGCTTCCGGCTTGGTGTTCGATCCTCGAAAATCGGGGTGGATATAGTTCCAGCCGCGCAGTAGAATTTCATCGGCTAAGGGATCTTTTTGCAGGTAATCGCCGCTCCAGGTGTGCAACGAAACAATTAAAGGCTGTGGTTCCGACTCGGAGCTGGCATGAAAAATAGCCTTTTGCAAACTTGCATCGGCTGTGGATTTAATTTCGACCTGATTAAAGTTTTTGGGCCAATCCTTGTTGATCGTATTGTCCCAAGCTGTCTTTCCATCTTGAGCTCCTGCAAACAGCGTTAATAAAGTCAGGAACATCATCACTGAAATTTTTTTAGTCATCTTTTATTTTGTAGTAGTTAGTAGTCGATAAGGATTGAAAACAAGCTTTTTCCTGAATCCTTATTTTCGGAGGTTTAAAAGTAGAAATAATGAGCTTTGTCATCAAAGAAGTGTTCCCTGAAATGCCGAAGCTTAACAAGGATTAACGTTTTAAATGTTAAACGGATGGCTTGTCGTTCGTTTTATTTGTCGCTCTTAAACAAATCCTTCTCCTGCACCGCTTTCACCTCGGTGCTGTCTTTCAGGATTCGGCTAACAACATTGAACGGCCCGGTAATGATTTCATCCCCAGCCTTCAACCCGTTCAAAATTTCGATATTCTGATTATCCTGAATTCCGGTTTCGACAGTTTGTCCGAAAGCCCGACCATCTCGTATCACGAAGATGACTTCCCGCTTTCGTTCTTCCTGTTTTGTCCCGTTGATACTATCCTCTTCGGCCTTTTCAACGCGGGTAGTAACGGCTTGTATGGGAACCGAAATCACATTGTCGCGGGTTTCTGTTTGAATATCGACCGTGGCTGACATCCCCGGACGAAAAGGATAGCGGTTCATTCCGATGGAGTCAATGAGGTCGGTGTACGAATCCTTTAGCATCAGAACTTTAACATCGAAGTTGGTTACCTGGTCGCCCGAGGTTCCACTCGTATTGGCCGAGTTGGCAATTTCGGTTACCAGGCCTTTGAACTTGCGTTTCAGGTAAGCGTCAACTTCAATCAGTGCTGTATCATTGTTCGACACTTTGACAATATCGTTTTCATTCACCTCAACCTTCACTTCCATTTGTTCCAGGTCGGCAATTACCATCAGTTCGGTACCTTCGTACATGTTGGTGCCGACTACACGTTCACCTTTTTCCACATTCAGGCGCGATACGGTGCCATCCATCGGAGCATAGATTTTTGTTTTGGTCAGTTCTTCCTGTGCTTCTGCAACCGATGCTTCATTCGATTTCACTGAGAATTCGGCTGATCGTACTTCAGCTTTGGCAATTTTAAAAGATGCATCAGCCGATTCAAAATCGGATTGCGCAATGGTTTGCTGATCATACAAGGTTTTGGAGCGGTTGTATCCTAACTCGGCTTCCATGAGTCGGGCCTGTGCCTGCGCCAGAGCTGCTTTGGCGGCATTTAATCCTGCCTCAGCACGGTTGAGCGATTGAATGTAAATATCTGGTTTTATGACGACCAGTAACTGTCCTTTCTTTACATCGTCACCTTCCTTCACATCCAGCGTAATAATCTCACCGGAGACGTCGGGGCTGATTTTTACTTCCGTTTTGGGTTGAATTTTGCCATTCGCGGTAATCAGCTCGGTGATCGTTTTGCTTTCCACCTTTTGGGTAACAACATTGACAAGGTAATCTGAACCAATCCAGCCTTTCTTTTTGCCAATAATCAGCACGATAATAGCAACGAGAGCAACCACCAAGAGTATTGGCAACAGCTTCTTCTTTTTCCTGGTTTTTTTCTGCATGGTTCGGTTAGTAAGATAAACGTAAAGGTTAAATCGATCTCTAAAAGTACAATTTATTGATCAGTTTGTCTTTCATTTCCAGGGCTTATTTCAACACCATGCGTACGGTGCGCCGGCTTTTTTGTTCCATAAGCACTTCCCGGCCATGGCTGATCTTAGCGAGCGATTCATCATTGTAAAAACGAATGGTTGCCAGGATCAAATCCGTGTTGTAACGTACATCAAATGTTTTTCGCAATTCCACCAGAGCCGACTCCAGACCTACTTCAGGCTCGTCGATGCAAAGCGAAAGATCGATTGCCGATTGCTGAATGAGGTTTACCTTGATTCGGTTGGCTTTGAAAAAGCTGAAGACTTCGGAAAGTATGTCGATGCCAACAAAGGAGAAATCGTCGGGTGACAAGGTAATCAGTGCCTGCTTTTTCTTCAGGATATACACCGGAACCAGTTCCAGTTGGTAGTCCACTTCTTTTATGACTGTTCCTGCTTGCTCCGGGAAATCGAAAGGACGTACAAACAACGGGATGTTCTTGTTCCGTAGTGGTTTGATGGTTTTGGGGTGTATAACCTTTGCGCCGGAATAGGATAATTCGATCGCTTCTTTGTACGACAACACTTCCAACTTTTCGGTATCCGTAAAATCGTTCGGATCAGCATTTAAAACACCGGGAACATTCTTCCAGATGGTTACACTTTCAGCATTCAGCAGGTTTGCCAAAATAGCTGCAGAAAAGTCGGATCCTTCGCGCCCCAGTGTTGTGGTTTGGTTGGTGGTTGTTGAGCCGATAAAACCCTGAGTAACGCACAAATCAACCCCGTTGAATGAGAAATTGTTATTGACTAACATGGCCGACCATTTCCAGTCGACAGTCGCTTCGCGGTAGGTCGCATCGGTGCGTAAGCTATCGCGTACATCGACCCATTTGTTGGGTATGCCGTTTTGATAGAGGTAGGCTGAAACGATGGCTGTTGATAGCAACTCGCCATAGCAAACAACCTGGTCGTATTCATAATCAAACTGAAGTGAGGGAACGCGGGTTAACCGTTCTTCCAGCGAAGCCAGCAAATTGTGCACCTGCTTCAGGTTAGCTTGTTCAATGGCTAGTTCCTCAATAATTTGTTCATGGTAAGCTTTTATTCGTTCCAGAATCTCCGGCATTTTCCGGTCTTTCTTATAATAACTTCGAACCAGTAATTCTAATTCATTGGTTGTATTTCCCATGGCCGAAATTACCATCACCTTTCTCCCCGGATACATCTCCAATATTGATGTGACATTTTTAATCGCTGGTGCCGAGCTTACGGATGCTCCTCCGAACTTAAAGACTTTCATAAACGTATTATTTATTTCTAAAAAGCTATCTGATCAGGGCTGTGTGCCCTTTTGTGTTATTTAATTTGCCGGCAAATGTAGTGATTTCCATCGTTCGTAATCACCTTCTGTCGGGCTGTTTTTAAGGTTGAAACAGACTCAGCTACAAGATACAGTATCCCGTTAGGGGGAGCAAAATTTTGAAGAAATATTGAGGCGAAATTTAAAAACCGAATCAATGGCGATGTTACTTTCTTCTTAATTTGCTTTGTGATTATTAAAAAAGATCGTGCTAATCGATTTGACATACGATGATATTTCTAATTTCGTGCCGCTGTTTAAGAAGTAGACTCTTGTCAGGTATTTGATAAATCTTGTTTAAGTCTGAGCTAAATAGTTCGTTCAAAATAAATAGCATTAGGTAAGTTGTTTTATTTTTATTTGAATAATTTAGGATCGCTTTGAAGCACAGGAAAATAAATATCTTCATCATCATCCACATCATCTCAGTCATCATCTTGTTTGAAGGACTGTTCATGATTCCTGCGTTTATTGTTTCCCTGATTTATAAAGAACATATCAGTCCCGATTTGATCCGGGCTATTTTCCTGACTCTTGGCATTGGTGCTGTGTTGAATGTCAGCACGCGCAAATCGCACAACGCTGAACCAGGTGTTCGTGAGAGCTTGGTTATTGCTTCTTTTGGATGGATTATTCTGGCTTTGGTTGGAAGTTTTCCCTACCTGGTAACAGGAGCAATCCCCCATTTTGTTGATGCTTTTTTCGAATCGATGTCTGGTTTTACAACTACCGGGTCGTCAATTCTGACTGATATTGAAGCATTGCCCAAAAGTATTCTGTTTTGGCGTAGCCTTACCCATTGGATTGGTGGAATGGGGATTATCGTGCTGGTGATTGCAATTATGCCCTTCCTGAAAATCTCCGGAACCCAGCTTTTTAGCTCTGAGGCATCGGTTGTTGTCGAAGAAAAGGTGAGTACCAAGATTAAATATGTGGCCCAAAATATTTGGATGATCTATGTTGGCTTTACCGTTTTGGAAACCATTCTGCTGATGTTTGGCGGGATGCCCCTATTCGATAGTATTTGCCACTCTTTTGCGACTGTTGCCACAGGCGGTTTCTCAACGAAGAATACGAGTATCACCGATTATTCACCCTACATTCAATATGTAATTACCATTTTTATGGCTTTGTCCGGGATCAATTTTGCCTTGCATGTGCTGGCGATAAAAGGACGATACAAACAAGCCCTTAAAAACCAGGAACTTCATTTATACCTGAAGGTAATTATCGGGGTTGGGTTTATCCTTACTTTCATTTTGTATTTCAATCAGCAGATTACATTCGAGAAGGCTTTTCGCGATTCCTTTTTCCAGGTTGTATCGGTCATTACAGCCACCGGTTTTGCGACAGCCGACTACTTAGTTTGGCCAATTCAGGGGATTATCCTGATGGCTTTTTTAATGTTGGTTGGTGCTTGTGCCGGGTCAACCGGTGGAGGGGTGAAAGTTATTCGCCATGTGATCAGCCTTCAGTATCTGAGACGCAGTATCCGAAGGGTTATTCACCCCAAGGCGGTGTTTAATGTGAAGTACAACAATAAAATGTTGAATACCTCGCAGGTCAGTAGTGTGATCACCTTCATTATCATTTACTATGGGGTGGTGATCATCGGAACCTTTATCATGATGATCCTGGGAAATAGCTGGCCAACTTCATTTGGTTCAGTTCTCACAACAATGGGAGGTGTAGGGCCTGGTTTCGGCTTGGTTGGTCCTGCCTCGAACTTTTCGATGTTGAGCGACGGATCGAAATACCTGCTTTCTTTCTCCATGCTTTTAGGACGTCTGGAAATTTTCCCGGTTCTGACCTTGTTTACCGGTTGGTTCTGGCGAACTTAAAAATGGATTAAAGTTCCAAGTTGCGAGTTTCAAGTTGCGGTTATAGTTACCCCTAGGGGCTAGGGGGTTGCTACTCTTTGCTGGTCACTCAATTGTTAACCGTTAATCAATAATCGGAAATCGTTAATCAATCCCTTTGCGTCTTCTCCGCGGTTAAACATTCGCGCGTTTACCAGCATCGTGATATCCTGAGGTGGGCGTATTTCTATTGATGTCGAAGCCCTCCCGAAGCAAGTTCGGGACAAGTAATGGGCCAGGGATCTTGTGGCTCCTTCAATCCATCAATCCTTCTATCCGTCATTGGTAACAAGGCCAGGGAGGACTCAATCCTTGAAATGTAGAATATCGAATAACCAATAAAAAATGTAGAAGTAAGAAAGCGCAATTCTCTAAGTTTCGAGTTTAAAGTTTCAAGTTACCACGACTGCGACTGACCACTTTCCCCTCGCTGGTGCGCGATTGTATTGCGTTCCCTTTTGAAGTTTGAAATTTTAAATCTGGAATTTGAGTCAAATATGAAGCTCTTTCAATCCTTCATTCCATCTATCCTTCAGTCATTCGATCTGTCATTGGTAGGAGAAGTTTTTCGCAACGATGAAACAATCTTTACGAAACGTTCAGACCTAATCTTAACGTAGCATAATGCCGCTTGCCATTCGGCCGGTTGCTGCACCGTCGCGTCGTGCCGAATAGAACTCCTTGTCGCCATTGAATGAGCATAATCCCATCACTTCAATTTGAGCTGATGGCACCCCGGACTTTTCGAGCTGTGTTTGGTTGGCTTTCCATAGGTCGAAGAAGGCTTTGCCGACCTTCCCGTTCGAACTTAAAAGTTCAGAATGGTTTTCAAAGTTGGCTTTTACAGCTTCAATAACATCGTTGCCAACTTCGTAATTCGGTTGTGAAATTGACGGCCCAATGCCCGCAATCAGATCTTCGGGTGCACAGTGAAATTCAGCAATCAACCTTTGTACCGTTTGGCTAACAAGTTGGTTGACGGTTCCCCGCCATCCGGCGTGAATAGCTGCGGTGACCTTTTTCTCCGGGTCGTAAAGGAGGATAGGAACACAATCAGCGGTTTGTACGCAGATGCACAATCCCGGAACATTGGTCACCAAAGCATCTGTATCCGTAATCTCGGCTCCATTTAAAGGTTGGGTGACAATTTTTATGTGGTTGCTGTGCGTTTGCCGGGGGAAGACCAGTTGCTCTTGTTGAATTCCTAAACCGGCTGCCAGTTCTTTGCGGTAATCCAGGTGCGCTGTTCCTGTGTCTCCTGTGAAGCGGGTTTTCCCATCACCTTCCCAGCTGACTTTCGTCGTGGTGAAGTGAAGGAGATTATCACTCCTCAATTGGTCGAATTGATAAAATAGCTTATTGCTTCTTCTAAATTCCTTCATGATACGATATTATTGCAAACTTTAACTGTATCCCGCCTAAAGGTGCTAAGTTCCAGCTGAATACTGTGACTGTCCCCTGCGACTATTCCCGATTAGCCTTTCAGTAAATCATTCATTTTCTGTTTATCCAGAATGCGAATGGTACGGCGTTGTACCTCAATGAGATTTTCCTCGGCCATCTCACCTAAGGCGCGGGCCAGCGATGGACGTGTTACAGCAAAAAACTCAGCTAGCTGCGACTGCGAAAGTGGTAATTCAACCACAGCGAGGCGATCACCCGCCAAATCCAACAGGTAGTGGGCAATCTTTTGGCGAATGGTTCTAAAGGATAGAAACTTGATGCGTGATGATAAAAACTGGGCGCGTGAGGAAATCGAATTCAGGTAATTAGTCAATATGCGTTGATCTTTTTGCAGAATTTTCAGGAACTCGGGGCGGGAGATCCAGAGTAAACTGACCTCCTCGTTGGTGATGACATTCACCGGGAACCGATTATTCTGCCCGAACAGAAAAGCCGAAGCTAGCGGGCGTGGGGCAGGGATGTCTTCAATCTTAATGGTTTTACCGGTGTAGTCGGACATCTCGCCTTTCACACTTCCTGACAACACGATCAACAGATCCTGACAGGGATCGCCGGCATAAACAACTTGCTCGTTTTTGCCGTAACGCCGAATCTGAAAATGTATACCATCCATAATTCCTTCAAGTTGAGTCGCCTGAAGACCTTTAAAGACGGGTGACTTGACTAATAATTCAAAATTTAGCATAGAAATTAGCTGTTTGTAACATTTGGTACACTTTTCCAAACAGGTACATCTTACATTTGTTGTGTAAATCAATCGGAAATAGTTGATTTGATCGTAGAGAGAAGATTGAATAACAACAAAAACTGAATACAATGATACGAGAGATAGTTAAAATAGACGAAGAATTGTGTAACGGATGTGGGGTATGTATTCCAAACTGCCACGAAGGAGCACTTCAGATTATAGATGGGAAAGCCAGACTCGTTAGTGAGTTGATGTGTGACGGACTGGGTGCCTGCCTGGGACATTGTCCGCAAGGGGCGCTTGAAATAGAGAAGCGCGAGGCGGATGAGTATGATGAAACAGTCGTGATTCAGCAGATGATCTCGAAAGGGGCCAACACCGTGATTGCTCACCTGAAACATTTGAAAGATCACAACGAAACCGGTTTTTTGAAAGAGGCTGTAGGTTATTTGCGTGCTCATCAGAATGAAATTGAACTGGATGTTCCGGCCATCCTGAGTGCGGTTCATAACAGCAAGCCCGAAGGACACGCTGAAAGTGGTGGCTGCGGCGGCGGTTGCCCCGGATCGGCTCCGGTGAGCTTCGAAAAACCAGCCTTCATGATGGCGCCACAACAACCTGTTGCAGGAAACGGGAAAAGTGAGCTGCAGCAGTGGCCGGTGCAAATGCACCTGATTAACCCGGCGGCAAGCTACTTTAACGGTGCTGATCTGCTGGTCGCTGCCGACTGTGTAGCCTTTGCCCATGGCGATTTTCATGGAACATTTATCAAAGGCAAAAAAGTGGTTATTGCCTGCCCGAAACTGGATGAAGGAAAATCCATTTACCTGGAGAAATTAATCCGACTTATTGACGAGTCGAAAGTAAATACCATAACGGTCGTTATTATGGAAGTACCTTGTTGCGGCGGACTTTCGCAACTGGTACAAATGGCCACCGAACGTGCTAGCCGCAAGGTGCCTGTGAAAGAAATTGTGATCGGGATTCGGGGAGAAGTAGTGGCTGAAGAGTGGATCTGATCTAATGTAAGCCGGACATAACGAGGGAATCCGGCTTACTTCCCTTCAAATAATCAACGATGTTTTACTGTCCTGAACCCATTTCAGGAGTCTTTCGGAAGCAGCAAAATTTGCTTCCCCGGGATTGTATTGTCTAAAAATTAAACCAAATAAAGAAGAAGTGTTATGGAAAATATGTTTTGTTTTCAATGTCAGGAAGCAGCCAAAGGAATAGGCTGTACCATCAAAGGGGTTTGTGGTAAAACCAGTGATGTTGCTAACCTGCAGGACACCCTGTTATTCGTTTTGAAAGGTGTTTCAATTTTAAATACCCAGCTGAAGGAAGTTGGACAGGCCGATCCGGCTGCTAATAAAGTGGTATTCGATGGTTTGTTTAGCACCATCACCAATGCGAATTTCGACCACACTGCGTTTGTGATTCGCATTAAGAAAACCCTGAAGTTTCGCGACGAGCTAAAAGCAAAAGTAGTTGCTGCCGGTTTGCCACTTGGCGATCACGATTCCATCCACTGGACGGCTGTTACCGGTGAGGAGTTTGAAGCCAAAGCCAAAGAGGTTGGCGTGTTGAGCGACGCCAATGAAGATGTTCGTTCGCTGAAATCATTGATCATTTACGGGCTGAAAGGTTTGGCTGCTTATGCCGAGCATGCTTATAACCTGAAGCATGAGAAGCAGGAAATTTTCGATTTCATGATGGACGCGCTGGCCAAAACAACCCAGGATCTGACTGTTGACGAGTTGGTTGGGCTGACCCTGGAAACCGGTAAATTTGGTGTTGACGTGATGGCCTTGCTGGATGCGGCTAACACTTCGGCTTACGGTAATCCGGAAGTAACCAAAGTAAACATTGGCGTACGTAACAATCCGGCGATCCTGATTTCGGGACACGACCTGCGCGACATGGAAGACCTGCTGAAGCAAACCGAAGGAACCGGCGTTGATGTGTATACCCACAGCGAAATGTTACCGGCCAACTACTATCCTGAATTCAAGAAATACGAGCAGCTGGTGGGTAACTACGGTAACGCCTGGTGGAAGCAAAAAGAAGAGTTCGAATCATTCAACGGACCGATTCTCTTTACCACTAACTGTATTGTTCCTCCACTGGAAAAGGCAAGCTACAAAGATCGCATCTATACGACCGGAGCAAGCGGCCTGGCAGGAGCGACCCACATTCCGGATCGCAAAGATGGCGAAATGAAAGATTTCTCTGCGATTATTGAACATGCGAAGAAATGCGCAGCTCCAACTCAAATCGAAGAAGGTGAAATTGTTGGTGGATTTGCCCATAACCAGGTGTTTGAGTTGGCCGAACCAATTGTTGAGGCTGTAAAATCGGGCGCTATCCGCAAGTTCTTTGTTATGGCTGGTTGCGATGGACGTATGATGAGCCGCGACTACTACGAAGAATTCGCTACCAAACTACCGAAAGACACGGTGATCCTGACTGCAGGATGTGCTAAATACCGTTACAATAAATTGCCTTTGGGAGATATCGGCGGCATCCCTCGCGTAATTGACGCCGGACAATGTAACGACTCCTACTCACTGGCTGTTGTCGCATTGAAACTGAAAGAAATTTTCGAGTTGGACAACGTAAACGACCTGCCAATCGCTTACAACATTGCCTGGTACGAACAAAAAGCGGTCATCGTGTTGTTAGCACTGCTTGCCCTCGGTGTGAAAAACATCCACCTGGGACCAACATTACCGGCCTTCCTGTCGCCCAATGTGGCTAAGGTCCTGGTTGAAAACTTCGGAATTGGCGGTATCACAACTGTTGACGAAGATTTGAAACTGTTCCTCGAAGAAGCTTAACAAGAAGTTCGTAATAACCTGAGTTCGATTTTAAAATGATTCACAGCTTTAGCTCTTTTTGATCAGAAACTTTCACTGGTTTTCGCAGTACTATCGGGATAATTCAAGAAAATCGGAGGAAGTTTATGACAAAAAGAGCAAAGCCCTAAGGGGAAAGTCATTCTCACGCCATCTTTTTATTTAAAAACTCCTCGATATAACCCGTTATGACTTCGCAGTTTTAAATAAAAACCTGACGCAATTATGACTTTCTGTGAAAATATTTTAGAATCGAATTCAGGTTAATACACCATAAAATCGGTTAGTTTGAAAACATGAAAGGGCGTCCGTTTGGATGCCCTTTCTTTCTGAAAGTTTCTTCTGTTTTTACTTTGTATCTAATGTATAATGGACCCACCCTGGCCCTCCCTCGCGAGGGAGGGAAATTCCGACAAAGTCGGAATGGGAGGGTCAATCTGATTCATAAGAATCCACTTTCATTCCTGTTGGTGATTCCCCGTAATCATGAATGTTTTTTGTGAAAGTCTCTTCTTTAGATGTTTCAGTGAATGGTCTTTCACTTCTAATTGGTATAAGTAAGGTTATTTTGTACCGGACCGATTTTCATTTTGATTCCGGCTTTGATACAAATAGGTCAGGTTCGCAAATGGAACATTACAGTAAAAATGCAAGTTCGAAGCGCACCCCGCCTAATGAAAAGGAGCGTTAAGAAACCAGTTGGAACGTGCGTTAAAAAATTGGCCCTGTCCGACGAGTCCGATTTATCGGGGGAGGAGTTTGAACAATTTTAGCACGCGGAAACCGGTTTTAGCTCTTTTTCATTCAGCGGCGGCTCTTTTTGATTCCTTTTTCCAGCTGCAGGGAAAAGGAATAGCCTGTCCGGCTTGAACAAAAAAGAGAACAGGACAGAAAAGGATCATTCAAACCATGCGGCGCATGTAGAATCTTTACAACAAGCAACATAGTGCGTGCGCCAAAAGATGCAAAACCACTCCACCCCCGGGTGCCGCTTGATTCCGACATTCGTCGGAATCCCACTCTACCCGGGGCTACCCATATTTCACCCCGCTGGGGTGAGTCTTTTTGAATTCCTGTCGGGTTTCGTAGCCGCCCAACTGTGGCAGCTAACCTGATGGTCCATTTCATTGCCGCCAAAGGGAGGCTGCATTCCCTATGGTCGATTTTGTTGCCGACAACGTACGGCAGCTTTTTCGAGGGTCGATTTCTTTGCCGCTGACGAGAGGCTGCATTCCCGATTGTCGGTTTTGCTACTGCTGACGTATTTTGTCGTTCCGGAGGCTCGGATTTGTAGCCGCCAAAGGGAGGCCGCTTTTTCGAGGCTCGGATTCGTCAAAAAAGTAAAAGGTCGTGATAACGGAGGCTCGGATTCATTGCCCGGAGTGGCAGTTCATGGTTTCTGAGGCTCGGATTCGTTGTCCCAAGTGCCGGTTTATCGTTTCCGAGGCTCGGGTAGGGTGAGAAAGTAAACGCTCGGTATTTCGGAGGTTTTACACAATACCCCAAGTTGCTACTGACCGGGTGACTTCGAGTCACCCGGTCAGTAGAGCTGGCTTATAATTTCTTTTTGGAATGAAAACCGTTCCAGAACTTTTCGTTGTACTTGGTATCCTCGAAATAGCTACGGTCGGTCAGCAATTTGGGCGATGGCTGAAAGTCGAGCAGGGCTGC